>VBCZ01000011.1:0-6752 GCA_005889025.1 Betaproteobacteria bacterium | reverse complement strand
CGGCCGGGCGGCGCGATACCGTACTCGGCGAGGCGATTTTTGGCCGCGGTGGCGATCCAGTCGGTGGTCCACGGCGGCGAGAGCACCGTCTCGATACGGCAATCGCCCTCGCCGGCGGCGGCGAGCGCGCGCTCGATGTCAGCGGCGATAACCTCGGTGGCCGGACATCCCGAATACGTCGGCGTTACCGTGACGACGATTTTGCCGTCGCGAAGCGCGACGTCGCGGACGATGCCGAGCTCGACGATGGAAACCACGGGGATCTCCGGGTCCGCGACGCGTTCCAGGGCGTGCCACGCCGCATCCAGCCGCGACGTGTCGGCCACTATCGGCGCAATCGATTCCATGCTCACCATTGCGCTCCCGGATATGCCCGCTGCAGCCATTGCATTTCGGCAAGCACATGCCCGAGATGCTCGGTGTGGACGCCCTGCTTGCCGCCGCGCTGCATCCATTCCGCGGAAGGCAGGGTCAATGTCGCTTCGGAAAGAACTGCACCGACACGCTCGCGCCACGGAGCGAGGAGCGATTCGGAATCGCAGGCCACGCCATCGCCCGTGAGCGCCCGGTCGGTTGCATCGGCAGTGAACATCTCGCCCGTGTAGGGCCACAAGACGTCGATGGCGGCCTGCATGCGGGCGTGGCTCACATCGGTCCCGTCACCGAGCCGGATGATCCAGTCGGTGCTGCGCTCGACATGGTAGGTCACTTCCTTGAGCGCCTTGGCGGCGATTTCGGCGATCCGCGCGTCGGCAGAGCGCTCAAGCCTTGTGAGTAGAAGCTCGTGCCAGACGTCGAAATAGAACTGCCGCGCGATCGTGTCGGCGTAGTTGCCGTTCGGCTGCTCGACCAGCAGCAGATTGCGGAAGTCGCCGCCATCGCGAAGCAATGCGAGCTCGTCCTCGGTGCGCCCCCGGCCATTCATGCGTGTCTCGACTTCGGAGGCATACGCGAACCACATTCGCGCCTGGCCGAGCAGATCGAGACCGACATTGGCAAAGGCGATGTCTTCCTCGAGCACGGGACCGTGTCCGAGCCACTCGCCCAGGCGTTGGGCGAGGATCAGATCGCTGTCGGCCAGGCGCAGCAGATAATCGAAGAGGGTTCGGTCAGTTGTCATCAGCAATCAGTCGGATCACGCCTTGTTCTTCCCCTTCGCCTTCGCTCAGGGCAAACGGTCTCCAAACAACGGTTCGTACCGTTCGTGGCAAATAACCGTTCGTGGTGAGCCGCTCGAACCACGACGTTGCCGCTCAAATATGCTTCACCTCGTCCGGCATCGGAAAGAAGGTCGGATGCCGATACACCTTGCTGTTCGCGGGTTCGAACAACGGTTCCTTCTCGCCCGGCGAGCTGGCGGTGATGTCGGCGGACCTGATCACCCAGATGCTCACGCCTTCATTGCGGCGGGTGTAAACGTCGCGCGCGTTCTTGACCGCCATTTCCGGGTCGGGCGCATGCAGGCTGCCGACATGCTTGTGGGCGAGGCCGTGCTGCGAGCGGATGAAAATTTCCCATAGAGGCCATTCGGTTCTATTCATGAGCGAAGCTCCATTCCACTTCCCTTCCCCCTCGACGGGAGAAGGGGAAGGGATGGGGGTGACCGATTAGCGCTTCCCCCTCCACCCGGCTCTCCTCCGTCCAGGGGGAGGTCGCATTGACTACGCGGCTTGCTTCGCCGCCTTCGCTGCTTGTTTCTCCGCGTACGCGAGCGCTGCCTCGCGCACCCACGCGCCGTCTTCCCACGCCTTCACGCGGGCGGAGAGACGCTCGCGGTTGCATGGACCGTTGCCTTTGACGACATTGAAGAGCTCTTGCCAGTCGATCGGCCCGAAATCGTAGTGACCGCGCTCATCGTTCCACTCGAGCAGCGGATCGGGCATGGTGATGCCGAGAAAATCGGCCTGCGGGACCGTCTGGTCGACGAAGCGCTGACGCAGCTCGTCGTTCGACAGGATCTTGATCTTCCACTGCGCCGACTGCGCGCTGTGCACCGAGTCGGCATCCGGCGGTCCGAACATCATCAGCGAAGGCCACCACCAGCGGTTCAGAGCATCCTGCGCCATCGCCTTTTGCTCGGGCGTCCCCTGGCAGAGCCTGATCATGATGTCGAAACCTTGGCGCTGATGGAAGCTTTCCTCCTTGCACACCCGGATCATCGCGCGCGAATACGGACCGAACGAGCAGCGGCAAAGCGGAATCTGGTTCATGATCGCGGCGCCGTCGACCAGCCAGCCGATCGCACCGATATCCGCCCAGGTGAGCGTGGGATAGTTGAAGATGCTCGAGTACTTGGCCTTGCCCGAGTGCAGATCGGCAATCAACTCGTCACGCGATACGCCCAGCGTTTCAGCCGCGCAATAAAGGTAGAGGCCGTGCCCCGCCTCGTCCTGCACCTTGGCCATGAGAATCGCCTTGCGCTTCAAGGTGGGCGCGCGGGTGATCCAGTTGCCTTCGGGCAGCATGCCGACGATCTCCGAATGCGCGTGCTGGGAGATCTGGCGTATCAGCGTCTTGCGGTATGCCTCGGGCATCCAGTCCTTGGGCTCGATCTTGATATCGGCGTCGATGCGCTCCTGAAATGCCCGCTCCTCAGGCGACAACTCGTCGAGCGAGCGCACGCGCTTGGCGCCGGTGTCGACCATCTGTGCGTACACGGGGACTGCCCTCCTTCGCCAGGATAGCGGCGGCCGGTTAAAAACGATACACTTTTCTGATGGTGCTTGCAAATTCTGTATCACTTTGGCCGCGGTGAGCCGGCGCCGAGCGGAGGCCGCGCGCATCGCCGCCTGGATCGCCCGAGACCTGGCGGCGGCTCCGCCGCGAGCCAAGTCCCTGGTCGTGACGGTATGGGGCGATGCGCTTGCGCCGCATGGCGGAAGTGTCTGGCTCTCCGGCCTTATTCGCCTGCTCGCCCCGTTCGGCATCAACGAACGTCTGGTCCGGACCAGCGTCTTTCGTCTCGCCCGGGAAGGGTGGCTTGCGGCGCGGCAGGACGGCCGCCGCAGCCGCTATCGTCTGACGCGCCAGGGCCTGCGGCGCTTCGAACACGCCTATCGGCGCATCTACGCGCCGCCTTCCGCGGACGACTGGGACGGAAGCTGGCAAATGCTGGTCGCAGCACCCGCGGGTATCGAAAAAGCCGCACGGAGCGAGCTGCGTCGCGAGCTTGGGTGGGAAGGGTTCAGCGCGCTGGCGCCGGGACTCCTGGTGCGGCCCGCACGACTGGAGGGGAAGAGCCCGATCGCCGAGATCCTGCATGCACACCGCGCCGAGGGGGGAATCGCGATGTTCGTGGCGCGCCCCGCCGGCCGGGCGGGGTGGGCCCACGCATGGGTGCGCCAATGCTGGGATCTCGATGCCGTCGCCGTGGAGTACCGCACGTTCATGCGCCGCTTCCAGACGGTTGTCACCGAGTTCGCCCGTCGCGACGCCGACGCAGAGCAATGCTTCGTCGTGCGGACGTTATTGATTCATGCGTTCCGGCGGGTGACGCTGCACGACCCGCAGCTCCCGCCAAAGCTTCTGCCCGCGCGCTGGCCTGGTCCCGACGCGTATGCGCTATGCCGCGACTTTTACCGGCTCACGCACAAGCGGGCGGAAGCGCATCTTGCATCCATCTTGCACACCGAGGGCGGAGGCTTTCCGCCGGCAGCGGCCTACTTTCATCAACGTTTCGGCGGTCTGCGACCATAGCGTTGCGTCTTTGCCGGTCCACAGCGTGTCATCGTCGTCGTCGTCATCGTCGTCGTCCACGCCTTCGTCGTCGTCAGGATCGATGCTGCCGCCCCCCGGACCGGGTTTGGCGTCGTCATCGTCGTCGTCATCGTCGTCCTCCTCCGGAGGAGGCGCAGGATGATGACCGCGCCAGGTGCGCTCGGCGGCACCGACATCGACTGCGATTGCCAACGCAAGAAGCTCGGGAAACATGTCCTTTGTCGGGGGCACAGTTGGACTGCTCGAAACACGAACAGAGTATCATCGCATGCGCTGCGTCGCACAGCTTGCTGCGCCCAACCCGGATGAATTCAGCGGCTTCATTGCGCTCCGCCCTGCCTTCCGACTGGAAGGCCGCGACGCTGCTCGGCAGGGCCTGGATTCCCGACAGGCTCGCAGGCCCGTCGCCCGTGACCGTCGGGCCTGACGGCACCGTGATCGACCTTGCGCCGATATTCCCCACCGTCAGCGCCTGGCTTGAGCGCGACGACCCGGCAGCTGCAGTCCGAACGGCCCAAGGTCGCGCGATCGGGTCGATCGACGCCCTGCTGGCAAACAGCCGTCCCGACCTCGACGCGCAGAAGCCGCACCTGCTCGCGCCGTGCGATTTACAGGCCATCAAGGCCGCCGGGGTCACATTCGTGTCGAGCACGCTGGAGCGAGTCATCGAGGAACAAGCGCGCGGCGACGCGCGGGGCGCCGAGGCCATACGTGCGCGCCTGCAAACTATCCTCGGCGACGACCTCGCGACGGTTCGGCCCGGCTCGGACGAAGCTGCGCGCATCAAGCAGGTCCTCATGGAGCAAGGTGCCTGGTCGCAGTACCTCGAAGTGGGGATCGGCCCCGATGCCGAGATTTTCACCAAGACGCAGCCAATGGCCTCGGTCGGACACGGCGCGCTGATCGGCCTGCATCCCAAGTCGACCTGGAACAACCCGGAACCCGAAATCGTGCTGGCAGTCAATTCGCGCGGGCGCATTCAAGGCGCCACTCTCGGCAACGACGTCAACCTCCGCGATTTCGAGGGCCGCAGCGCGCTGCTGCTCGGCAAGGCCAAGGACAACAATGCGTCGTGCGCCATCGGCCCGTTCATCCGCCTGTTCGATGCGGGCTACACGCTCGACGACGTGCGTCGGACCGAAATCGCGCTCGACATTTTCGGCGACGACGAATTTCACCTGCGCGGCACGAGCTCGATGACACAGATCAGCCGCGACCCGGAGGACCTGGTGGCGCAAGCGATCGGCCAGAATCACCAGTATCCGGATGGATTGATGCTGTTCCTCGGCACCATGTTCGCGCCGGTGGAAGATCGCGATTTGGACGGCATGGGATTCACGCACAAGCAGCATGACCGCGTAGTCATCGCCGCCGAGCGCCTGGGCGCGCTGGAGAACCGCGTGACGACCAGCGACCGCGCGCCACCGTGGACGTTCGGACGGAGCTTTCAATGGCCGAGCTGCATCGAAACTACATTGCGGGCGAATGGGTCGCGGGTCCCGAGTCCGCGAAGAACCTCAATCCATCGGACACGAGCGACGTCGTCGGCGAATACGCTCGAGCCGACCGCGGGCAGGCCGATACGGCCATCGCCGCGGCGCGCCGGGCGTTCCCGACGTGGTCGAATTCCTCAGTGCAGGAGCGCGCCAACCTGCTCGACGCGGTGGGCAACGCAATCCTGGCACGCAAGGATGAATTCGGCCGGCTCCTGTCGCGTGAGGAGGGCAAGACGCTGCCCGAGGGCGTCGGCGAGGTCGTTCGCGCAGGACAGATCTTCAAGTTCTTCGGCGGCGAGGCGCTGCGCCTCGCCGGAGAAAAGATCCCGTCGGTGCGGCCCGGCGTCGACGTCGAGGTCACGCGCGAGCCGGTCGGCGTGGTCGCGATCATCACACCGTGGAATTTTCCGATCGCGATTCCCGCCTGGAAGATCGCGCCGGCGCTTTGCTACGGCAATTGCGTCGTGTTCAAGCCCGCCGAGCTCGTGCCCGGATCCGCGTGGGCGCTTTCCGAGCTCATCGCCAGCGTGGGTGTACCCACGGGCGTGTTCAACCTCGTCATGGGCCACGGAAGCGTCGTCGGCGAAGCCTTGATAGGCGATCCCCGCGTAGACGCGATCAGCTTCACCGGCTCGGCCGCGACCGGACATTCGATCGCAGAGAAGGCGATCAGGCGCATGGCCAAGCTGCAGCTGGAGATGGGCGGCAAGAATCCGCTGGTCGTGCTCGACGACGCTGACTTATCGGTCGCGGTGAATTGCGCCGTGAACGGCGCGTATTTTTCCACCGGCCAGCGCTGCACCGCATCGTCGCGGCTCATCGTTGCCGCAGGCATACACGATCGCTTTGTATCGGCGCTGTCGGAACGCCTCGGCAAGCTCAAGGTCGATGACGCGCTTGAATACATCGGCATCGGGCAGCGCGAAGGCGCCAAGCTCGCGTACGGCGGCGAGGTGCTCGAGCGCGGCAAGCAGGGGCACTACCTCGCGCCCGCGCTGCTGACCGAAGCCACCAATGCGATGCGCACGTCGCGCGAGGAGATTTTCGGCCCGGTGGCAAGCGTGATTCGCGTCCGGGACTACGACGAGGCGCTCTCGGTCGCCAACGACACCGACTTCGGCTTATCGGCGGGCATCGTCACTTCCTCCCTCAAACACGCGTCTCATTTCAAGCGCGCGAGCCAGGCGGGAATGATCATGGTCAACCTGCCGACCGCTGGCGTCGACTATCACGTTCCCTTCGGCGGCCGCAAAGGCTCGAGCTACGGTCCCCGCGAGCAAGGACGCTACGCGCGCGAGTTCTTCACCGTCGTCAAGACGGCATATACGATGCCTTGAACCCTCGCTCGGCGTCGCTTGTCCATACGCCATGCCTGTCACGCCCGACTCCAAGACGCGGATCGCCACCGAGGCCAAGTCCCTGGCCGAGCTCGATGCCGCCATCGCTCGTTGTCGGGGATGCCCGCTGTGGGAGCGCGCAACGCAGGCGGTGCGCGGCGAGGGAAGCCCCAAGGCGCGCATCATGCTCGTCGGCGAGCAA
>VBCZ01000298.1:20395-32342 GCA_005889025.1 Betaproteobacteria bacterium | reverse complement strand
AAATCGAGCAGCGCGGGAAAGGTCTCGGGGACATCCGCAAGGTCTCCGTGCGCTGCATCGACATAGTAGGTACGGGCGTTGAGCTCCGGCGGGATGCCGGTCGCCCAAGGCACGCGCCCGTCGCCATCGGCGCTCGCGACCACGATGACGCGTTGGCCGGCAGGCGCGTCGGGATCGATGTTGATGTCGATCGCGGTCGCGTCCGCACAGCCCGCAACGTAGATCATCCGGTCCGGGTCGATGGGACTCGTACGGAGTAGATCGCGAATCCTTCGCGCTTCAGCGAGTTGATCGGCATCGGGCAAAGGCCAGGCGAAACCAGCGGACTGGGAAGTGGCCACCTGGCTTTTGCCGATGCCCCGCTGCCCGGCAAGGTCCTGTTGCTGGAGTGCTTGCCAGCTGTCCGGCTCATAGGTGTCGAGCGTGCCTTTGTGGGGAAGCAGCTCCAGCACGCCGAAAAAGCGGGTGATGGTATTGAGCAGATCGCCGTAGGAGTGCTTGAAATCGAGCAGCGCCAGTTTCTTGACCAGCGCGTCTCGCCCGATGAGCGTGCCGGCAATGGCATGCGATCCGCCGTTCGGCGTGCCCAGCATAATGAATCGCGCCCCGGGGTTCGCACACATTCGCCGCCAGAGCTTCTGACCGTCCGGATCCGCCAGCATCGCACGCACGACGAGGCCGCCCATCGAGTGGGCAACGATTCGTACCGGCTGATTCTGCGCCTCCGCCTTCGATAGCGCCTGCTCGAGTACCGCGCGCAAATGCTCCGCGGAATCGGTGATCGTCTTTCGCCAGTCGTAAGGAAATGGAATCACTTCGTGGGTCTGGCTCAGGAAGCGCAGCAAGCGCTGATACGACGCGGCGACCAGGCCATACGGCTCGATGTTCGCGGCCGCCATATCGAGGTCGGCCAAGCCACCGCCGGCCAGCACCAGATAGTTCATCCACACCGCATTTCCGCCTGCCTTGAGCGTGCTGCCCATGATTCCCGGCAGCACGATGTCCATTGGCTGCGGAGCGGCGGTTCGCTTCCGATAGTCGTCCGGCGTGACCTCGGACGGCTTCTTCTCGAGTTGATGGAAGACATCGGCATCGGGTTGCACCAGCGCGGCGACGATGCGGCTTGCGGTATCGGGGTTCCGGAAGTAGTGGAAATGATCGACGCTGCCGCCGGCGTCGATCCAATACCGAATGACGCCGGTCCTCTCGGCGCCGCCGAACATCGACGGGGTATTGACGACGAGGTCGTTGTCTTCCCGATAGTAGAGATCGGTGACCAGCGCCTTGAGGCTGCTCCACGCGGTGTCTCCGGAAAGGTCGCCGCCAACCACATGCAGGTCGGCGCTGGTCGCCTGCCCGGGGCGATTGAGCACGCGCACCAGCGGCGATGTCGGCATCTGCGCTTCGAGACCGGGCAGCTCCTCCGGAACCGTGCGCTTCTTGATGACGGCGAGCAGCAATGCGGAGGTTGCGTCATAAACCGGATTCAGCCTGAAGCCAGGGATCTGCTCGAGCGCATTGACGATGATCGACAGATAGCGATCGAGGCGCCCGTCGGCAAGCGTCGTGCCTCGGGCCGGACACGCGACGCGCACGTAACGCTCGATAATAAATTTCTTGTCGGCGAGCAACTTGCGCAGCGCCGTAAGCGCATCGAGGTCGCGCTTGCGATCCGGCGCCCTGAACAGCTCGAGATCGCTTTCGTCGAATGGCGAGTGGCTCTGGAGCATCGCCCGGCACAGAAGCTCGCCAACCAGGCCGCCGCGCGAGTGCGACACCAGATGCAGGCGCGCCGAATCCGGGAGCGCCCCGGCCAATTCAAGCGCGTTCTCGATGGGACTCTGAGTGAGCGTGCGATGCTGGAAGGCAAGGACCTGCCCATCGTAAGCCTTGTCCAGCTCGGCATAGCGAGCGCCGGTGCCGCCTTCCCAGAGGCCCCCGAAGCTGCCGTCGGTGCTTGACTGGGTGCCGTGGATCAAGACCAGGATTGGCTTTGCGGCGTCGAGCTTGCCAAGCGGCTGCAATTCCGTTGCGCTCGCAGGCCCGCAGCGATAGAGACCCGGGCCGGGTTTGAGTTTTCCTTCCACCTTGCTGCTGACGATATCGGTGATGTCGCCGGCGACATCGACGCCGAAGATTTTGAGCCCTTTGATCACCCAGGGTCCGACGCCGCGGCTCGCCCTGCCCAAGGGCAGCGCCGGGGGCAACTCATAGCCGCCGGCCGCAACGCCGCGAATCGCGACACCGGGAAAATCGGCTTCCAGGGTATCGGCACGTTGCCAGAGCCGGACGCCTCCTTCGAGCTCGAGCTCGACGATGTCGTCGTCGGCGACGTCCAGTCGATGGACGAGCGCTGCTGCCCTCGCAGATAGAATCTGTGCGCTGTACTTGGGAGTGACCTGCCCCGGGAACGACTTCGCGAGATCACTGATGCTCGGCGTGACGTCGAGGCGACCGTGGATGATGATGTTTGTCATGAAGCGCCATCCCCTGATGAAGTATCCGAACTACCGCGCCGCGGTAGGTGCGAGTTCATTCGCACGGGCTGCATCATTTGATACGACCATTCACACCGCGGCCGAATGAATTCGGGGCTACAAAAACGTTTACCGCGAACGGTAGGCGCGAATTCATTCGCATGGGCTGCATCATTTGATACGACCATTCACATCGCGCCCGAATGAATTCGGGCCTACGAAGGTTTACCGCGAACCGTATAGGTGCGAATTCATTCGCACGAGGTTCATCATTCGACACGATCATTTCACACTGCGGCCGAATGAATTCGGCCCTACAAGCGTTTTGCATGATGCTGCGTCCTTGCTAGGCCAGGGACTTGAGCTCCTCGGCCGGCAGCCGCAACAACTTGTATCCGCGCAATCGCACCTGGAACACGAGATCATCGGTGCCTCCGGGTCCATCGCCGTCGCCGCTGTCCCATAGCGCGATGAGCGTTAACTCCTTGCCGTGCAGCGCCAGCGCGTTGTACAGCATCCATAGATTCGTACGCTGCCATATTCCGTAGCCTTGTTTGCCGCGCAGCCATTTCGGCAATTCCTCGCTTTCCGCGAGGATGCGCGGCACGAGCCGCGTACAAAGCCGGTAATACCGCTCGACCCAGTCAGGTCCCGCATGCTGGACGGAGGTCACGCAAAAACGTTCGCGCGGCAACGCCAGGTAGAGCCGCGTGGGGACGTCGAGCTCGGCGCAGACCTCGTGGAAAAGAATGTCTCCTCCGCATGCTCCGCCGCAGACGCCGACGATCTTTCCGTCGCTCAACGCTTGCTCCGCGGCAATCGCCGTGCGCAGCATTTCCCGGACCTTGTCCTCCGCAGCCTTGGTCGGAGGAAAGCGCGGCTCGGCGCGTCCCGGGTCGTCGACCATGTGCCCGGTGAAAAGCAGGACGCGCACCGGCGGCTCGGCGGGCTTGGCGAGGGCGGGCTGCGCTGCGCGCAACTCGGCAAGCGTTGCAAGTGCCGCAGTCGCGAAGTCCGTCCGCACCTCGAGCTGCCGGAAAATATCGAGGCGATCTGACACCGAGTCGAACACCGATGCCGGCTGATCGGTGAGCGCGTCCCGGTAGCGCTGGGCAACCGCTCCAGGACGCGTCGCGGTAAGGAGGGCCAGGTCCGCTTCGAAGACTTCGAGCCAGGCCGTGTCTTCGATTTCGGGCGCGGGTTGCGGGAGCAGCGATTCGCGTCCCGCCTTGAGCGAGAGCTGGATGGCGCTTGCAATTTGTTCGAACTGAGCCAGGCTGGCGCTGAGCTCCCGTGCGGCCTCATCGTCGCTGTCGAACTGATCCGTCCACACCGCCGGCATGGCTTTGGCCAGCTCGTTGCGGATACACAGCAGTTCCAGCGCGCTCAGTCCCGGATAGGTGTGGTTGAGGTCCTGGCTGAAGGCGTCCATGTACCACTGCAGGGCCTCCTTGAGCCCGGACGCGCCAAGCGCTGCCTTGCGCGCTTCCTCACCGGATTTGTCGCCGAAGCTTTCGCGCCATCGCGTTTTGACGTTGTGCCCGTGCAGCGCGAACGCCCGCGCACGCTCGCGCCGGTCAGTTTGCGATGAAGCAATGACTCGCTGGATGGCTTGTCCCGACCGGGTAACATCGCCCAGCCGCTGATAGATGCTCGCCAGGCGCTGATCGGCCTCGATATCGTTCGGCCGCAGCTCGCGCAGCCATTCGAAGGTTTCACGGGCGCCCGCATTGGAATTGAGGCTGAACTGCGCGCGTCCCACGGCACGAAGGCCCTCGCTCGCCCAGTCGAAGTTGCGCGCCTCGTGCGCGAGCAGCCGCAGGTCGCCGCGCTCGCCGGCCTCCCACGCACGTTGCACTTCTTCTCGAAAGTCGCCCGGCACGGCGTGCAACGACGTCGCGTCCGGTGCCTTGAGGTTGGGCAGGACCTGATAGACGGGGCTGTCGACGCGCGAAGAATCGAGAGTGGCCTTGAGGGCGCGCGCCAGTGCGGGGACGCTCGACGCGGGGTCGTTCTGATCGTACGAAAGATAGCGATCGGTGCGCAGATCGAACGGATATTCGTCGATGTTGGCGCGGAGCAGGAAAGTTGCATTCGGCCGCATGCCGTGCCGGATGCCGAGCTCGTAGAACACGTTGGCGTTATGAATCGAAATATCGGCGATGACGAGATCGGCGCACACCAGCAGGCGAAACATGTCCTCCCGGATGTTGCCCTGCTCGACGATTTCCGTGGTAGTGCTGCCGCTGACCCCGATTTGGGCGAGCGCAGCCTGGATGAGCTTTTCGTCAACCGCGTCGAAGTTGACTCCTCCCTTGGCGCCGAAGGGCCTGATGATGAATGCGCGAGTCATCGGGTCGTTACTTGCCTCCCGTTGGGTCGCGTGCTAGCGTCCCGGCATGCCAATTTGTCTACGACAGAATACTTACTTTACCGCGTGATGGCGAGTGCGCTACTCGCGGAGGCTTAAGTCCGGCGCGACAATCCTGCACCGCGCGCCTCCCTAGCTGCCATGCGCCCCCAGCTCTGAACCGTGAACGGCATATTCATAAGCTACCGGCGTGACGACGCTCCCGGCTATGCCGGCCGGCTCTACGATCGGCTCGCCGCCCACTTCGGCTCCGACCGCGTCTTCATGGACGTGCAGGGGATCGAGCCAGGTGTCGATTTCGTCGAGGCCATCGAACGCGCTCTCAGCTCGTGCGAAATCCTGATCGTTCTCATCGGCAAGGACTGGCTAGCTGCCGACAGTGCGGGGCGGCGCCGCCTCGACGATCCCGCCGATTTCGTGCGACTCGAAACCGCTTCGGCGCTCGCCCGCGGTATCCGAGTCGTGCCGGTGCTCGTGGAAGGCGCCGACATGCCGCGCGCCGACCTGTTGCCGGCAGACCTCCAGCCGCTGGTGCGCAGGCAGGCTGTCGAGCTGAGCCACAAACAATGGGACGCGACCAGCGCCGAGTTGATCCGTACGCTGGAGAAGATCCTCGATCGAGACAAGCCGCGGGCCGCCGGTGCTCAGCCGGTGGAACGACCACGCGCGGAGGCGAAACCCGCCGAAGCGACGGCGCAGCCTCAGCCATCGCTGTCCGTTGAGCATCGCTCTGCGGCACTCTATTGGGGATTGGGCGCGCTGCTCCTGCTGATCGCCGCCGGCGTACTTTACCTGACGCACCCTTGGCGCAAGGACGTCAAGACTACTCCATCACCGGCCGTTCTTTCGGTGACGCCGGACAAGGTGGAGTTCGCCGAACAAAAGCTGCAGGCTGCCGGACCCCCTTCCGTAATCACGCTGACTAACCGCGGCGGGACAACGCTACACATCGGCACAGTCAAGCTCGAGGGGCCGGCCGTCGCAGACTTTACCTTGAGCGAGAACCAATGCAGCCGCGGTGAACTCGCCGCCGGCGCATCGTGCGCAATGAGAGTCAGCTTCACGCCGCGGGCTGCCGGCTTGCGCGCCGCCACGCTTGTCATCGCTCACGACGCTGCGAGCGCGGCGGCGAACATCAGCATGCAAGGGCGCGGCACCGAGCCCGCGCTGGCCCAGGTCACCCCGCGGGACGACAAGCCCAGCCCGCCGCCAGCGCCACAGACAGCGCCTCCGGCGGAGCACAAGCCCGATGTCGCCGCCGTACAGCCGAAGGAGCCGCCCGTTCGGCCAACGCCTCCGTCGGAACGCAAGCCCGACGTCGTAGCCGCGCCGCCAAAGATTCTTCGCTTTGAGTCGCGGCTGGTCGACGACAAGGTGCAGCTTTGCTACGGCGTGGAAAATGCAGCGAGCGCGACGATCACCCCGGAGCCCGGCGCGGTGAAACCGCTGGACAAGGAATGCGTGCTTGTCGCCGGCGATGGCCGGAAGACATATACCCTGAATGCCCGCAACGCCTCAGGCGTTGTCGTCACCCGCGCAATCGCCGTCGAAGGGCCGGTAAAACCGCCAGCGGCGCAGCTCGTCGCCGTGCCCAACGAAGTGGGGAAGTCGCGGCGCGATGCAACCGCCGAGCTCGAAAAGGCCGGCTTCGAGGTGCGCGTGGTCGAAGGCAAACCGGATTCGAAGTCGTCGGCAGCGGTGGACTCGGTCGTGGCGCAGTCGCCCAAGGGAGGCGAGCAGCTGAAGGCGGGCGCCCGAATCACGCTGGAAATCACGCCCGCGCCAGCATCGGTCGCCGTCGCGCCAGCCGGCTTCCCGCGCGTGGGCGACAGCTGGCAGTACAACTTCAAGAGCATCTGGAAGAACATCGAGCCGCGCACCTTCGTCCATCGGGTGACCGCGGTGTCGGATCGCGAGGTGCGGGAAACGATGAGCTTTACCGCCAACGGCAGCAAGACCTCGGACAGCAAGTCCTTCGCCGCCGAAAGCCGTTTTGTCGAATGGCGCGGCCAGGGCTATTACTTTGTCGAGTTCAATCCCTTCCTTCAGGCGTTCGGCGCATTGCAGCCCGGCACCACATGGAAGTCGCTCGTGACGCCGATCGAAGACCCGTTCTTTTCCAACTGGTACAGCGAAGGCCGCGTCATCGGATGGGACTCGGTGTCGGTGCCTGCGGGCAGCTTCAAGGCGCTGCGCGTCGAGCTGAACAGCAGCCGCAGTGTCAGTGCCGGCTCGGCGGCGCAGGCCGCGCCCGCGCGCATCCGCTACGTCTTATGGTATTCACCTGATGCCAAACGCACGGTCAAGCATATTCGCACCGTGCAGACGGCAGATGGCACCAAGCTCGCCGAAGATACTTACGAACTCGTCAAGTACGCGGTCCAATAGGGGACAGACCACGGTTACCCGGCAGTGCATGACGATGAGTTCGGCGGTTTGCTCGCGCTATGCCAGCGCGCCCGCTCGCCTTGTTTTGTCGCACGGTCAACGACGTCAGCCTGTGACAAACCGTGGTCTGTCCCCTTATCGCTACACGGATGGCCCATGGAGTCCCGCCAGCGGCGCGCGGCGCAGGAAAGCGGAATCGCGGCCAAGAATCAGGCGAACGAGATCTTCGAGGACCGGCTCCTCGATCGCATTGCTGTGAAATTCCAGGGTGACCCGATCGATCCGATCGACGTTGACCAGCGACACGGTGACCATGCCCGTCTGATAATCGGCACGAAACGAGACCGCCGCGGGTATCGCGGGCGGCACCAAGATCGCGCACTTGCGCACGATCCCGCTTGAATCTTCTACGCGCCGGCTCGTGTATTGGAGCCCGGCGTCGTCGAGGGCCTTTTCTGCGAGCGCGACGCCGCCGGGAGCAACCTCGAGGGCGAGCGGTTTGGACGCCGCGATTTCGTAATAAATGTTGATTTCATCGATCACGGGGAACCCGACGATGCGCCGCTCGTGCTGACCGACGGAGCCGTGCCCAAACCGCGGAGACTCGAACACGAGGCCGTGACCCAAGTCGAAGCGGTGCTCGATGCGTGGTCTGACCCCATCCAGATACGTGACCGCCTTCTCCAGCCAGCGAAATGCCTTGCGCAGCCGCGCGTCGATCGCCTGAAAAGTCTCGACATCGGCGTGATTATGAGTCGATTGGCGCGCTGCCTCGTATTGGACGCGCAGTTCGTCGAGCAGCGAAGGTCGGTCCGGCATGGCCATGCCTTACGGCAGATCAAACACCAGGATTTCCGTGCCGTCGACTTTCGCTGTCACGATTAGCGCGGGCTCGCCTTCCAGGGCCGCGCCATCGCCCGCGTGCAGATCGCGGTCATTCATTGCTACGGCGCCGCGGACAACCTGCAGCCAGCCTTTGCGGCCCGTCGCTAAAGCATGCGTTACCTGTTCGCCGGTATTCAGGAGCGCCGCGAAAAGCTCCACGTCCTGGTGGATGACAACGGAACCTTCCCGTCCATCCGATGAGCCGACGAGGCGAAGACGTCCCCGCTTTTCGGCGTCAGGAAATGTCTTCTGCTCGTACCGTGGCGCGATACCTTCTCGATTGGGCACAACCCAGATCTGCAGAAAGTGCACCGGCTCGCGCTTCGAGTGGTTGAACTCGCTGTGCCGTATGCCGGTGCCGGCAGACATGACTTGAACGTCGCCCGGCCGAATCACCGACCCGGTTCCGATGCTGTCCTTGAGCTCGAGCGCGCCTTCGAGAACGTAGGAAACGATCTCCATGTCGCGGTGTCCGTGGGTGCCGAATCCCTGCCCGGGATTGACCCGATCCTCGTTGATGACGCGCAGTGGCCCAAAGCCCATCTGTTTTGGATCGTAGTAGTCACCGAACGAGAACGTGTGCCGGCTGTCGAGCCACCCGAAGTTGGCGGTGCCGCGTTCCTCCGCCCGTCTTATATCGATCATTGCAAACCTCGCAAACCGACGATCAAGCGATTAAGCGTACGCTGGAGAAAGCGGACCAGGGCCGCCCTCACGCAATCAATGGTACAGGCTCAATCCGAGCCTCTCGAATCGGCACGTTGATGACCGCGGCGGCGGCTGCGAGAGCCATGTCGGCGTACCACATCCAGTGATAGTCACCGGATTGGACGAGCGCGATTCCACCGAGATACGCGCCGAGAAAACCGCCGATCTGATGCGACAGCAGCGTAAGACCGAATAGCGTGGCCAGGTATCGGATGCCGAAGAGCTTGCCAACGATGGCCGCAGTTGGCGGCACGGTGGCGAGCCAGGTGAGTCCCAGACCCACGGCAAAGATGTAGAAAGTCCACTCGGTCTTGGGTGCAATCAGGTACCAGCCGATCAACAGCGCGCGCGAGCCGTACATCGCAGCGAGGATGTATTTGCTGCGGAAGCGCTGGGTGAATGAGCCCGCCATCAGGCTGCCGACGATGTTGGCGAGGCCGATAAGGGCCAGCGACCAACTGGCCACCGCCGGCGGCAGGCCGCATAAGTTGACTTCACCGCGCAGATGCGTGACGAGGAAAGCAATGTGAAATCCGCAGGTGAAGAAGCCGGCGTGCAGCAACAGATAGCTGCGGTCGCCCATCGCCTCGCGCACTGCCTGCCAGGGCGCGGAGGCGGTTGCGGTTGCATGGTGCTGCACCGGGCCTGTCGGACTCACCAAACGCACGAGCGGCAGCGCGGCCAATGTGATTACCGCGAGCGACCACATGGCGCCCATCCACCCGAGGATCTGGATCAGCGCTTCCGAGACCGGCGCGAAAACAAACTGGCCGAACGATCCACCGGCGTTGATGATTCCGGCCGCCTTGCCGCGCTTATCGGTCGCAAGGTGCTGCGCCGCCGCGCCGATCAGTACCGAGAAGCTGCCGGCGCCCGAGCCGATCGCTGAAAGAAGGCCGAGTGAAACGATGAGGCCGAACGCCGAGGTCATGAAGGGCGTCAAGGCCGAGCCGATCGACAGCACGACTAGGCCTGCGACCAGCACCTTCCCCGAACCGTAGCGATCGGCCACCGCACCGGCTACCGGCTGGATGACGCCCCACATCAACTGGCCCACGGCGAGCGCGAGGCTTATGGTGGCGATGCCGAGTCCCGTTGCGCTGTTGAGCGGCGAGACGAAGAGTCCGAGCGATTGCCGTGCGCCCATCGTCACCATGAGGATCGCGGCAGCGGCGAGCGTGACGACCCACCCCTTGCGCGCACTCTCGACTGTCATGGCCTGTTTACGCTACCGGGAATCGGTACATCGTGTATTTCATGCGAGGGCTTTAGTTTATGCGATAAACAGCACTTCGCCGCAGGAGCCGGTCAAGCTTTACCCAGTGTGGCGTTCCGCGAGTAATTTTACAGAGTCCGTTCGGTCTGAGCTTGCCGAAGCCTGCCCTGAGGAGCGTCGAAGGGGCGGTCTGTAGAGCTGTTCATGGTTTCCTTCTGCAAGCTCAGGAACAGGCTAGCTCGCCACGAACCGCTGAAAGTGATGCAGTTGTCAATGGAATGCCACACCAGCCGTTGTCCAGCGCAGCGCGACCATCAACGCAACGACGTAGCAGAGAGCGCCGATGGCGAGCGTGACCGGCTGGCCGTGATGAACCGAGATCAGCGGCGCGAGTGACGCGGCGGCGACGGACGCAAACCCATTGATTGCCCAGGCCCAGGGTATCCATCGGGGTTGGTCGGCGAACTGCCGCAGAGCCCAGGGAAACGGACGGCCCATGGCCCAGGCGAGCGGGAGGATCAGCATGATTAGGAGCGTGAGGCGCAGAGTTGTCTCTGGTTCGAGAAGCACATCGGTGGCGAGCCACAGCGCCGTCGCGGCCATCGTGAAGCCCATTGCGATCACGGCAAAGATGTGCAGCGCCGCGCGGCGCGTCCGCGCTTCGGGCGCCATGGCGCTGCCGACGCCCGAGCCGATGAGAAACACCGCGAAGACCATCGACGCCGCGAGCACGGGTTGGCCGGAGAACAGGATTACGCGCTGGAGCACGGCGATTTCGATCAAAAGATAGCCGAGACCCAGCACGGTGAAGTAAGCGGCGATGCTGAGGCGCGACAGCGGCGGCGCGCCGGGGGGCAGCCGTCCAAGCGGAGCGAGTATCAGCACGAACGCGAGCATGACAACCAAAGCCACGGTCGCTGCGGAAAAAATGAGCGACCAGTCGAGATAGGCCATGGCGCGCCACCCCATGGTCTCGATCAGATGCGGCGCCCGTTCCCAGCGCAGCGATCGCCAGAGATACGGCCGACTCAGGCGCGCTGAATCCGTGGCGAACCAGGTTGCATCATCGGGCAGCGCGGCCTCGCCGGTAAAGATTGCGCGTGCGGTCGCGAAGAAGGTCGGCGCTTCGAGCTTGTGATAGCGATTGACTTCCTCGCCGGTTACGTCCGGCAGCCAGTCGAAATCGAATTGCCATTGCCGTGCGAATGCGCGCAGCGCTGTGCTGTCGGCTTTGAGCAGCGGCCGCGGTGCGACCAGCAGCAGATGTGTTTGCAGGCCGCGCAGCACGGCTAGGTGAGCCCACGGTGCAGCTGCGCCATATCGCACCAGTGCCTGTTTGATCGTCGCGAGCATGCGCGTCAGATGGCGCGGCGGCTGCTCCACCCGCAACGGGACGGCGAGCAGACCGTCCGCTGCGAGACGTTGCAAAGCGAGCGTGATGCCTTCAACGGTGAACAGGTAGTCTTCAGTGGCGGCATCGCCGCCGTTGTAGGCTTGATCGGCTACGATGAGATCGTAGTGCGCCGGGCTAATGGCAAGATGACGATAAGGCTGGTCGGCGATAAGGGCGAAGCGCGGCGATCGCGCGCCGCGTTCGCGCGCGATATCGAGCACGCGCTGATCCGGCTCGATCCAGGTGATGGCATTCTCGGCGCCCGCAAGTGCCGGTGACTGCCAGGCGCTGGCGCCGAGCACGAGTGCCGCGCCGTGCGGGCGCAGCGCAAAGGGCAGGCCGGCGAGCGAGGCCGGCGCATGGTGTGCATCGTATGGAAATGCACCGGGCAATGGCACTTCGGTGTCGCTGCCGATGATGGCGACATCCATCACCGGTATCGGCTGCGGCCAGGCCAGGCTCAAGCCCGGCGCGTAGCGCAGGCTTTCGGAACGCAGCAAGGTGAGTTG
>VBCZ01000298.1:0-20368 GCA_005889025.1 Betaproteobacteria bacterium | reverse complement strand
TGAAGTCGGACACCGCGGGCGCCGGCGGCCGCCAGGTCAAAAGCACCGCCGGTAGCAAGGCGATCAGGCAAAAGGCTGCGGCCAGTCGTTGCCGTTGAGCGAGTGCGACACCGGTGCCCAGTAACAGGAGCAGCAACGCGACGAGCGCGAGCGCGGCAGCGATCGACCCGAACGCGAGCAGCAGGCTGGCCGCGATACTGCCGGCGCCGGAGCCGAGCAGGTTGAATGCGTATAGCTTGCGGGCGTGGCGAGGCCATCGGATGAACACCTGGCCAATCGCGAGGCCGGCCCCGTAAAAGGGTAGGAACGCTGCGATGTCCACGAGCAGCAGCTTGCCGAGCTCGCGCGCGTCCCAGGCCGCGAATATCGGACGCAGAGCGACATACGCCTGCAAGCAGAGGACAACGTAGAGGCCGAGCGCGGCCGCGAGCAGGCCGCCGAGAAACCAGCCGTCACCCCAGCGCTCCGATCGAGCACCGAGCAACGCGAGCGTGGTACCCGCGGCGCCAAGGCCCAGCAACGCGAGTGCAATAGCGAAGCCGGCGAAGTAATGCCAGTGGCTGAACTCGAACAGCCGCAGCAGCAGGACTTCGAATGCAAGCGTTGCCGCCGACAAGCCGAACAACGCCGCCAAATGTAGCCAAGAGGGTCTGTCGGCGGCGGAAGGCAGCCGCCCGTCAGCGTCCACGCGTCAAGGGCACGAAGCGCACCGGCAGCAAGTTGCGGGTGGTGAGCTTGCCGTCCTTGTCCTTTTCGATCAGTAGCAGATTCTGCGCCCACGTCTCGCCGACCGGTATCGCCATCCGGCCGCCAGGCTTGAGCTGCGCGACCAGCGGCGGCGGCACATGCGTAGCGGCGGCCGTGACGACAATAGCATCGTACGGCGCAGCGCTTTCAGAGCCGAAGTAGCCGTCGCCGTGCAGCACCGTGATATTTCGATAACCGAGGCGCTCGAGCCGTTTCGCAGCGTCCTCCGCGAGCGGCTTGATGATTTCGATGGTGACGACATCCTTGGCAAGTTCCGCGAGAATCGCCGCCTGATATCCGGAGCCCGTGCCGATTTCGAGCACGTGATCGCGGGGCTCCAAGCGCAACATCTCGGTCATGTAGGCAACGATGTAGGGCTGGGAAATAGTCTGCCCGTGGCCGATGGGCAAGGGCGCGTCTTGGTATGCCGCGCGTACCTGGTCCGTCGGCACGAATTCATGGCGCGGCACGCGGTCCATGATCGCAAGGACAGCCTCATTCCGGATGCCACGAGCCGCGATCTGCGTGCGCACCATGGCAGCGCGGTCATCTCGCAAACGGCGATCCTCGTCCACGGCGGGGCGCCGTGTATTCCTTTGGCTTGCCTCGCCCTGCAGCAGCACCTCAGGTGGCGATGCGGCAAACGCCTGGCTGGCGAGTGCGCCGGCAAACGCCAGCGCGAGCAAACGTGTCACGGCAGCGCGACCGTTGGCGCGGATGGCTGTCATCGCACAGATCGATCTGTCGGTCATATCGAATTGCTGATCGATGCGGGAGACTTTCGCGATAGCGCGACTCCTCCCGTGTCCAGCGTGACGATCGCAATCGCGGCGCCGAACGCGTTGGCGCGTGAGAGACGTGACTGAGAATTTGCTACTCGCTGCCATCGCTTCTGCGATGCGTTTCTGCGCGGCACGTGGTAGCGCTCCAACGCCTGGCGGGCCTATCGGCCGGAGCGGGATGACGAGTGTCGCTATGTCACCTAGCGCCCGCTTCACCCGAATCGTCTGCCGCACCCGCGATGGAATTATTTCACCGAGGCGGGGACGAGCTCTGCATCGGTCAACCGGTACAACATACCGGACTGATCATCCTTGAGCAGGCTTAGCTTGCCGGCCATGATGATGGGCTCGATGCCGAATTTGACCGCTTTGCTGGTCATCACTTCGACGATCGATTCCGGCCCCGCAGGCATGCAGAACGGGCAGGAGGCGGGCACGGCTGAAATCAAGAAGTGCTTTTGCTGGTCGGTCATTTCCAAAGGCAGCATGAAGCCGTAGATGCGCACGACTTGCTTGTCCAGTCCGAGGATCTCACGGCTGAATTCCGGTACCATCTTCCCTCCCCGATTTACCGCTTCGACCTGCGCGAGAGCTTTCCACGACACGACTCCGGCCAATTCGGGGAGCAGCGTTGAGCTGTATTCTGCGGCGTTGGGCAGGCCTGTCGCCGGAGCACCGGCTGTGAACGCGGCCGCGGGCAGCGAGCAGCACGTGGACAAAAGGATGAAGGCTGAGAACGTGTAGTGGCGCATCTCTCTATCCCTTCGATAGCGTTTCAGCTGCACCTAAAGCGATCGCGCGCCATGCGGGTAGGTGAGCCGCAGGCGTCTTGCAGCTGGAGCAGCGAAGCCAGCTCGTGAGAATACCGCTGACCGGCGTCTCCCGCCAGCGGCGCTGCCGATCGCTTGTCTTCCACGGTTGGCCGCGGAAAATGTTTTTCTCAAAATGCCGCCTGGGGCGCACCGACTTAAAGCTTCCGGAAGACCACCATAATGCACACCCACCTTCCGTTTCATTGGTCTCTAGCCACCATCATCCTATGCGCCTTGGCATTCCCGGCATCGCCTGCGGGGGAGTCGACCGCCCGGCGGTACGCGATTCCGGAATATGGCTTCCTCGAACTTCAAGCTCCCGCGAGCTGGAGCGAGATCGTGCGGCGTCGACCGAGCGAGCCGGGGCCTCCAACAATCGTTTTCGGGTGGACTCAAGGAACGCCTTTTGAGGTCTCAGTGACCCCCACATGGGAAGAAGTTCCCGCAGGCCCGGCTGCCGAGGAGAGGTCCATGCGGGAGCGAGTCGAAAAGTACCTTGAAGGCGTCAAGCCGAGTGCGGTTGAGAAACAGATTGATCTCGTCAAGATTGAAATCCCGGCCCGGGTTTTTATTTCTCGGCGACCGACCAGGCGCCGCGGCCCGGAGACTATAAATTTCTGACGCACGGGATGTTCAAGGCAGGCGGCCTCGCCGTCAGTTTCACAATCCTCACCCGCGACGGCCAGGCGCAGATTGTTCGCGATGCCCTGGCGATGCTCAAGACAGCGAAACACGTCGCAAGGCAATAACGACGCGGCCGCAGTTTTGCGCGCTGACGGAGATGACCGCGCGGGTATCGCGGAACCAGTAGGTGGGCTTCAGCGCCAAGACGGATGGCACGTGAAGGCGCTCGCTCGGGGATACAGATAAACCGCGGGTGTATCAGGGGACAGACCACGGTTTATCGCCGGTTTACATCGCTGTCCCTGACACAAACCGGACCAGCATAGCGCGGACTTGCTTGGATCAGACACTGGTGCCGGTGCCCGCCTCCGACGATCGGCTGACCAAACCGCCGAACTCACGGTCATGCCCCACGGGGAAACCGTGGTCTGTCCCCTATTGTTTAGGCTTTCTTGACCCAGGAAGCGCACCAGCCCTTGGAGCTGACGAGCTTGCCTCCGAAAACAGTGCAGGGGCCGTTGGCATCACCAGGCTTGCCGGTATAGAGGCTGCAGTTGTTGCAGAAGGCACTCTTATCCTTGCGTTCGGGGGCCTTGGTGGCATCCATCTTGTACTTCAGCGCCACTGCCGTCGGCTCGGACTCGCTGACCATGTCGGCTGCCTCGGCGCTTTCGCTGAACATTGCGTTGGCCAATGGCGCGGCGGCCAGCCCAGTGACGGTGAGCTTGATAAAACGACGCCGGTTCGTATCAGCAGTGTGTTTGGTCATGGGAGACTCCTTTGTCTGCGGTGCAAAGTGGGTGGCCCTGCGGGATAGTGTCGCAGAGCCGGTTCGATACGTGTTGCGGGTGACTTTCATGGCCATGTCTGTTTAAAGAACCGTGGCACCTTTTTCTGAAACTCGATAACCCAGTGCTGGTGGAGCAATTCCGACCCTGCCGGTTCCAGCTTCGGATGAGATTTCAGCACTTCCTCCAGTATCGCCTCCTGGTCGCGTTCGAGATCTACACACAAGATATGTTTATCGTCTTTTATGGCTTGTGCAAAACGGGCAAAGTGGTAGTTGGGCTCCTGGATACCGAACAAGCCACCCTCCCACGTGCAAAAACCGAGCAACACCGTAGCAAGGAATAGGAAAGGGACCCAGCCGGCAGCTGTCTTCGTCCAGCCGGCAAAATGTGCGACAGCAAGAACCAGCACGAAAGCGCAAACCCCGACCATAGCGCCGATCAACGTCGAGTGGATAATATCCTTCTTCATGAACGACTGGACCCGGTGGAGATGCTCATGGTGGTCCAGCTCGGCGTCGTGGGCAGTGAGCACGTGGATCTGCGGGGTGGAAATACCGGCGCTCTCCAGTTGCTCTTCGATGACGTCCAGATCGTCCAGGTCGTCGCTTATGAAATAACGCCTCAGCATTTTCATGATTGTTCCCCCTTGCCTTATTACTCTGGCTTCCGGCGCTTGATGCTGGTCAAGTCGTCGTTGTGAGCCAGTTTGAAGATGAGGTATGCAGCCTCGGCGTGACGGAGCTGCGACAGCTTAAGGCTCGCGCGGCGAACGTGGGCCTGACACACCGTCGATCACCAAGGATCAGTTAGGCTCCTCCACCGCCAGATCTCTCTCCATCGCCTACTTATGTTTCACCGGCGCGGGCGATGCGGCCCCGTGCACCGGCATCTCGGGCGCCGGCCCGAAGAATGTGCCGCGCGTAAAGAAGGTGTAGTCCGCTTCAACCGCTCCGATCCACAAAAGTACGAGCAACAACAACGGCGGGACCAAAATGGCATATAGCAACGCCAGCCGTTCCCACAGCATGTGCATGAAGACGGCGACGATCAGCCCTGCCTTCAACAGCATGAAAATGATGATGAGCGTCCACCTGAGGTAACCCTGGAAGTGGAAGTAGTCGACCAGATACGACGCCGTGCTCAGAACGAACAGCAATCCCCAGATCTTGAAGTAGATACCGAGCGGGTGTTGTTGTCCTTCCACGTGGTGTTGCCCGGCCGCCGCGGCGTGCGGTTGCGCGGCGGCGGGATGTTTCTGCCCTTCTGCGTGTTCCATGGTTTTCTTACCAAAGATAGAAGACTGCAAAGATGAAAACCCACACCAGATCGACGAAGTGCCAGTACAGACCCATGGTTTCGACGATCTCGTAGCTACCCTTCCTCCCGGTCAGAAAGCCCGGCCTCTGATTATCGAGGTCTCCCCGCAACACCTTGATCGCCACGATGATCAGGAAAATCACGCCGATCGTCACGTGGGTGCCGTGGAAACCCGTGATCATGAAAAAGCTCGAGCCGAACTGGGCCGCACCCATGGGATTCGCCCAGGGCCGCACCCCCTCCTCCACGATCAGCTTCGTCCACTCGAAAGCCTGCATGCCCACGAACGTGGCGCCCAATGCCGCGGTGAGCAGCAGGAAGATAAATGTCTTGACACGATCTCTTCGATAGCCGTAGTTGACGGCGAGAACCATCGTCCCGCTGCTGCTGATCAGGATGAAAGTCATGATCGCGATCAGGATGAGGGGGATTGACTTGCCCCCGATCGTCAACGCGAAAACCTCGCTCGGGTTGGGCCAGGGGACGGTGGTGGAGATTCGCACCGTCATGTACGAGATCAGAAAAGAGCTGAAGATGAAGGTGTCGCTGAGGAGGAAAATCCACATCATCGCCTTGCCCCAGGGCACGTTCTTGAACGCCCGCTGGTCCGACGACCAGTCGGCGACGATGCCTTGTAAGCCTTCGGCCAGCGGGACCGCTTGTCCCGTACTCGCCAGCGCCGGTTCCGTCATGTCCTTCGAGCCCCTTTACGTATGGGTATGCAACAACACAGCGAACAAGACCAGCCAAACGAGGAGCAGATAGTGCCAGTACACCGCGCACAGCTCCACGCTCAATCGTACCTTGGCGACCTCGACGCCGCGCAACACCTTGGCGGTGGTCCGGCCCCAGACCCACATCCCACCCAGCAGATGCAAGCCATGCAGCGCGGTCAGCAGGTAGAAGAAAGCGGTGGCTGGATCATTCCTTACAAAATAACCTGAGGCGTTCAGTTGTTGCCACGCCCAAAGCTGTCCAGCCAGAAAAGAAAAGGTGAGAACGCCCGCGGCAATGAGCCCGAGTCTAACGTTGTCTATCTGTCCCCATTGTGCCGCGGACCGCGTCCATTGCATGGCGACGCCGGCCAGGATCAGCACAGCGGTGTTCAGCCACAGCACCCTCGGCAGGGCCAACGTAACCCAGTCCGCCGCCATCATCCGCATGTGGTAGGCGCTGATGAGCAGCGCAAACAAAGACGTGGCGACCGTAAGAAACACGCCCAGACCGACTTTTATGGTGGGCAGGCGCAATGCGCCGTCTCCATCGATGTCTTTGACGGGACGCTGCTCCACCCACGGCTTGACGTTCAGCGTCGGTCGCACCAGCCACCCGACAACAATGACCATGATGGCGGCCAAAACCAATAATGAGGTCGTCACGACTAACCGCCGACAGGTTTCGGCATTCCGCTTGCGTCGAGCTTTTGTGGACCGAGCTCGGCCGCGTCGAGGGTTTTCTCGAGCGTTTTCTCGGGTCCACCGGGCGTCTTAGCCGGTGGCTGGTTCTGGGGGATGAAGTCCTCGGCGGCACCCGGCACGCTGTAATCGTAGGCCCAGCGATAGACCACCGGTAGCTCCGGGCCAAAATTGCCGTGCTTCGGCGGTGTCTCGGGGGTTTGCCACTCCAGCGTGGTGGCGCGCCAGGGATTGCCACCCGCCGGCTTGCCTCTGAAATAACTCCAGATCAGGTTGTACAAGAACACCGCCTGGACGGCGCCCACGATCAGCGCCGCAATGGTGATACCGGCGTTCAGGGATTGCGCGGAATCGGGGATGACAACAGAGTTTCCCATCGCATAATACCGGCGCGGCACGCCTAGAAAGCCCAGGTAATGCATCGGATAGTAGATCGCATAGGTCCCGATGAAGGTGACCCAGAAGTGAAACTTGCCCAGCGTATCGTTCAGGATTCGTCCGGTGACCTTGGGGTACCAGTGGTAGATCGCGCCGAACACAACCAGGATCGGCGACACGGCCATCACCATATGGAAGTGCGCCACTACGAACATGGTGCCCGAAAGCGGGATGTCCACGGGCACATTACCGAGGAACAGGCCCGTCAACCCGCCGTTGATAAATGTGAAGACAAAGCCGATGGCGAACAACATCGGAACGGTGAGGTGAATGTCGCCCTTCCACAACGTCAGTACCCAGTTGTAGACCTTGAGGGCGGTGGGAACGGCGATGATCAGAGTGGTCGTCGCGAAAAAGAAACCGAAATACGGATTCATCCCGCTGACGTACATGTGGTGCGCCCACACCATGAAACTCAAGCCCCCGATGGCCAGAATCGCCCAGACCATCATCCGATAGCCGAAGATGTTTTTTCTTGCGTTGACGCTGATCAGGTCGGAGACGATGCCGAAGGCCGGCAAGGCGACAATGTAGACCTCGGGATGGCCGAAAAACCAGAACAGGTGTTGAAACAATATCGGGCTGCCTCCGTTGTAGCCGAGGTGTTCTCCCCTCGAGACGAGGGCGGGCATGAAGAAACTGGTGCCCAGCGGAAACGCCAACAGCGCCAGAATGGTGGCCATGAAAATGCCCCAGACCGTCAGCGGCAGACGCATCATCGTCATTCCTCGCGTGCGCGCCTGCAGCACGGTGACCACGTAGTTCAAGCCGCCCATGGTGAAACCGATGATGAAGAAAGCCAGTGAAATGAGCATCAGGATAATTCCCCAATTCGCCCCCGGCGTGCCCGGGAGAATGGCCTGGGGCGGATACAGGGTCCAGCCGGCGCCGGTGGGCCCGCTGGGTACGAAGAAGCTCGCCATCAGCAACAGCACGGCAAACAAATAAACCCAGTAACTGACCATGTTTACATAGGGGAAAACCATATCGCGCGCGCCGACCATCAGCGGGATGAGGTAGTTGCCAAATCCTCCCAGGAACAGCGCGGTGAGCAGGTAGATCACCATGATCATGCCGTGCATGGTGACAAACTGAAGGTAGTTGCTCGGGTTGATAAAGGAAAACTCGTGCGGGAACCCCAGTTGCAGCCGCATGATTCCCGACAACACCAATGCCACCAATCCCACCCCGATCGCTGTGATCGCGTACTGGACGGCGATGACTTTGGCGTCCTGGCTCCAAATATACTTCCCGATGAAAGTCTTCGGATGGTAGAGCTCTACCTCGCCGACTTCGGCAGGCGGGGCATATGGCGATTCGTCGTGCGTAACGGTAGTCATGATATTTCCTCTTCGCTAACCCTTCATGATGCTCGATTCGTTTGAGTCCGCATCATTACAATGGTAATTTCGTGCCTGGCATTGCGCCCCAGCGGGCCGGTTATCGCAAGGTATCGATGTATGCCGCGAGGTCGTTGGTTTCCTGGGCATCCAGGATTGCGGCCATGAATCCCATTTGCGGACCGTACATGTCTTTTGCATGGGCGCCGCGAATACCTTCTTTGAAGTTCTTCAATTGAGTGACCAGGTACCAGTCACTCATGCCCTTGAGCCGTGGGGCGTTCGTTGCCCATGTCCCCTGCCCATCCGCACCGTGACAGGCTCCGCAGGTCTCAAAAGCGTCGTGACCTTTCTTCGCATTGCCGGTTACCGTGGGCGGAGCAGGTGTATCCGGCAGCGTCTTGATATAAGCGACGACGTTATTTATGGCGGCATCATCTGCCAGCGTCGCCGCCATCGGTGCCATCATTTTTCCGAAAACATCCTTGTCGTGCGTGCCCCGAGCACCGAGCTTGAAATTCTTCAACTGCCGTCTCAAATACCAGTCGGCCTGCCCACTCAATTTGGGCGCATTCAGCGCAGGGTTACCCTCCGCTTGCGCGCCATGACAGGCAGTGCACACTGCGTAGAGCGGCTTGCCGGCTGCAGCATCGCCGGCTACCTGAGTCCTGGTTTGCGCGAAGGTCGGATGGCTGCTTTGCCACGCCTTGAAGGCGGGCTCCTCATCCACGACCACTTTGCCGCGCATGGCAAAATGTGCAATGCCACATAATTGCATGCAATAGACGTCGAAGTCCCCGGTGCGGGTCGGTGTGAACCAGAGATAGGTGACAAGGCCCGGGACCATATTCATCTTGGCCCGGAACTGTGGCACCGTGAAGTCATGCAGGACGTCTATCGAGCGGAGCTCCACTTTGACCGGCTTGTTGACGGGGAGATGGAGCTCCGGGCTTGATATCAGGATGTCATCCTGTCCCTTGGGGTCGTCCGGATTCATGCCAAACGGGTTCTCCGCGCTGATGAACCGGGCATCGACGGTGCCCAGCGCGCCATCCGCTCCGGGGAAGCGATAGTTGAAGTTCCACTGCCGGCCAACGACCTCAACAACCGGCGCGTCTTTCGGGACATCGATGAACTTCGCCCATGCGAATAAGCCGGGGGCCAACATGGCGATGACTCCCAGCGTGGTCGCCAGAACAAGCGCCCCCTCCAGCTTTTTGTTTTCGGGTTCGTAGTGCGCCGGTTTTCCCTTCCGGTGACGGTAGCGCAGCACGCAATACGCCATGAACAAATTGATGACGACGAAGACAAACCCGGTGACCCAGAACGTGATCGTTACGGTCTCATCGATCGTGTCCCAATTGGACGCGATCGGTGTGAAATACCACGGGCTCAGGTAGTGAAACAGGACGGAGCCAACGACCAATAAAACCAATACGCCTGCTAGGACCATAACGGTGGCCCCAGTCGATTGGACAGAGTTGCGTAGCCCGAAAGTGATGAACTGCGGTGCGTAACCCGGTTCGTGCTCACGCTGCGCGCCTCATTTCGTTTTTTCCGAAGCGCAGTGGCTTCGACGGGCTTGTTGAGAATAAAGCGGTTCATTTACTCCTGCCTGAGCTCGAAATACCGAGGCGAGCTCTCATTAGTCAGCGCTTATCTTAATGCAAGCTACGACGTATATAATATATTGTGACCGTATTGTCCACGGGATACAATAATCACTTGTTTCTGAGCATTTTTCATTCACCTCTCCGTCTGCACGCGCGTCACCTTTAACCATGCGTGGGCAGCTCGATCCCGCAACAGGCGATAACCCCGGCCTTGAGGTGTGGTGATGCAGAACCCCATCGTTCGGCCGGCGCGCAAGACATAGAGAAAACCCACGAGTATGCGAACCTTAGTGTCCGCCGTTTCGGCCTCGACACGCCGGCGACGTTTCCTGGCGCAGGCAGGTGTGTATTTCGAGCTAACCAAGCCGCGGGTCGTGGCGCTGATCGTATTTACCGCGGTGGTCGGCATGTTTCTCGCCACGCCGGGGTTTGTGCCGCTCAATGTTCTCGTGCTCGCCACTTTGGGCATCTCGCTGGCGGCCGGTTCTGCCGCTGCCTTCAACCATATCCTGGATCAGCGCGCCGATGCGATCATGGCGCGCACACGGGGACGCCCGCTGCCTACCGGTCAGTTAACGCCGGGCCAGGCGGTCATATTTGCCGCGATACTCGCGTTACTATCCATGACGACGTTGGTTTTAGGCGTCAACACGCTGACGGCAGCGCTGACGTTCGTGTCCTTCATCGGCTACTCGGTGATTTACACGCTATTTTTGAAGCCGGCCACACCGCAGAACATCGTTATCGGCGGGGCCGCTGGTGCCGCACCACCGGTACTGGGGTGGACCGCGGTGACGGGAAATATTTCCAGCGACGCGTTGCTCCTATTTCTCATTATCTTCGTATGGACGCCGCCGCATTTCTGGTCGCTGGCCCTGTACCGCACGCGGGAATATGCGAAAGTCGGTATCCCGATGCTACCGGTCACGCATGGAAGCAAATACACGCGCCAATGCATCTTGGTCTATTCCATTCTCCTGGCGGTGGCTACGCTGATGCCGTTCGCCACGAGGATGAGCGGATTGCCTTACCTGATCGGTGCTGTGGCGTTGAATGCGGGGTTTATCGCGTATGCTTGGAAGCTTTATCGTAACTACAGCGACGCGGTCGCGCGCAAGACCTTTGGTTACTCAATCCAGTATCTGGCGGCGCTCTTCACTCTCTTACTGGTCGACCATTACCACATGGTGATCAATGAAGCGCTGCAATCCGTCTTCCATTGAGAATGGCTGTTAAACGATCGGCGGGCGCGGCGGCTATCGCGAGGTTTTGTAGGGCCGAACTCATTCGGTGGCGCTGCGAAGACGATGCGATGTGCTGAGTACGATGCGATCGCGGACGAACGGATTCGCCCGCGCCGGGTGGCTCGCGCCTCGGCCTCCGCGCGGCTACTGCCCTTCTTCGGCGGGCCAGCTCTTGATGTAGCTCTTGAGCATGCGATTTTCGAAGCTCTGCTCTTCGTAAACCGCTTTGGCGACGTCGTGAAACGATACGACGCCAAGCAAGGTCGCTCCATCGATCACCGGTACGTAGCGGGTGTGTCGCTCGAGCATCCCGCGACGAAGTTCCATGACATCGAGCCCGGTGGTGGCCGTCAATGGATCGCGTACGTAGATGTCATCGACCTTGAAATCGCCAAGCCGGCCCTGGCGCTGCGCCAGCGCCTGTAAGACCTCGGCGAAAGTCAGCATGCCGACCATCTGCCCGTGATCCATGACGACCAGAGAGCCGATATCGTGTAGCGCCATCACCTTGACCGCTTCGAGCACCGTGCCATGCGGCGAGGTCGTGAACAGCGCATTGCCCTTGATGCGCAGGATTTCGCTGACAAGCATGTGCCTTCCCTGGCCTGACGAGTGCAGGTTACTCCCGGAATTGCGCGGCGCGCAACCCGCCGCTGGCCGTGAGCGTGCTCCTTGAATCACGCATGAGTCTCCATCTCGCGACCTTTAGACGGACGTGGTCGCATGTTGCGGCGGTTGGCGAGGCGCGAGTCCCCCGGTGACGCGAATCCGGTAACGGCCGGAACCTATTTCCAGAGCCGTGCGGCCATCTCTCGTTTTGCTTTGCGCGACGCGCGACTCGACTGTAGCGCCATCGACGTCCATTCGCGCGTCATCGCGGAATGGCAACTCCAGCGTTGCCGTCGTGTTGGCAGGGATCGCGCATTCGTAGATGAAGTCCGCGCCTTCGATGCGCCAAGAGGACTCGATCGGACCGCGCATCGAGCGATAACTGCCGCGACACCAGTCGAGGCCGGGTCCGGGCGTCGGTCGCAAGCGAATTCGCTTGAATGCATCACCACTACGATCGTCGCCGATGCCCACGACGTGCTCGAACAGCCACTCGCCGATCGACCCGAGCGCAAAGTGATTGAACGAGTTCATTTTCGGCGATTGAAAGCCCCGCTCCGGCGTCCACCCGTCCCAGCGTTCCCAGATCGTGGTTGCGCCCTGGCGGATCGAGTATCCCCACGATGGAAAACTTTCGCTCAGCGCCAACCGGTACGCGAGATCGCCGTGGCCGAGCTCGGTCAGGATCGGACACAGGTGCCGAGCACCGATGAACCCGGTAGTCAGCCGTACGCCGCGGGATTCGATGTTGCGGACGAGGTGAGCGACGGCTCGGTCCCGCTGCTCGGGGATCAAGCCTGCGAACAACGCCAGAAGATAGCCTGTCTGGGTGTCTCCGGTGACCCTGCCGTCCGCGGTGACGAAAGCCTCGTTGAAGGCGGCGCGAATTTTTGAGAAAAGCGCTTCGAACAGCACGGCATCTTCGGTGATTCCGAGGGCGATCGCCGCCTTGACCATGAGCTTCGCCTGCCAGGCGTAATACGCGGTTGCCAACAGCACCTTCGGTGTGTCGGCGTCGATCGATAGCCAATCTCCGAAGTTTTGAAAAAGCTCCCGATTCCGGATGCCGCTTGGATTGTGGCGCTCGAGGTAGCTCATCCAGGCGCGCATCGATGGGTAACATCGGCGAAGCAGGCGCTTGTCTCCGAAGAACTCGAAGAGGACCATGGGCAAGATCACGCCGGCGTCTCCCCACGCTGGAGCGCCGCCACCCGGAAACGGCGCACAGGGCGCGATGTTCTGAAACACGCCATCGGCCGACTGTGCGTCGCGGATGTCGATCAGCCACTTCCCGAAGAACGCGGCGATGTCCATGTTGTAGGCCGCGGTGCGCGCGAAGAGCTGCGCGTCCGCGGTCCATCCCATGCGCTCGTCACGCTGCGGGCAATCGGTAGGTACGGCCAGAAAATTGCCGCGCTGTCCCCAGACGATGTTGGCGTACAACTGGTTCAACAGCGGACTCGAGCATTCGAAACTCGACGTCTCCGGCAACTCGTTGTGAATGACCTTGCCGACAATGGTGTCGAGCTCGGGCTCGGATTGGAGACCATGCACCGCAACGAAGCGAAAACCGTGCGCGGTGAACGTCGGCTCGTAAATCTCTTCGGGCGCTCCGCGCGCTATATAAATGTCCTCCTGGCGGGTCGATCGTAGATTCGCAACGTAAACGCTTCCATCCTCGTTCAGCGCCTCGGCGTGCTGCAGGCGAACGAGCGCACCGCGTGCGGGATTGCGGACCGCGAGTTGCACCCGACCCACCATGTTCTGTCCGAGATCGAATACCCAGCTTTCATCGGGGGCGCGATGCACTTTCTTTGCGGTTAGCGTGCGTGTCACCCGAGTCGGCGGGGCGCGCGCCGCTTCGATCGCACCTTGACCGCCGTTGCCTATGCCCGGCTGGACCCACGCTGAATCGTCGAAGCCCGCGCAGTCCCATCCCTGCTGCTCAAGCCTGGCGTCGTAGCGCTCGCCATGCAGGAGATCGGAGAAGACGTACGGCCCCAATGCGAACCTCCATTCCCGATCGGTGACGACGCGCAGGCGCTCACCGTCATCGAGGTCGATGTCCAGCACCGCCCGGAACTGCGGTTCAGTGCCGTAGTGCTGCGCCGGCCGCTTCCGTAGAAACCCGATATATCCCGAATACCAGCCTTCTCCGAGCAACGCACCGATCACGTTCTCGCCGCGCTGGAGGAGCGGCGTCACATCGTAGGCCTGATGCTCCACCCGCCGATGGTAATCGGTCCAGCCCGGGCTCAGCACATCGGGAGTGACGCGCCGGCCGTTGAGTCGGGGCTCGTACACGCCGAGCGCCGTCGCGTAAAGCCTTGCTCGCAGCACAGGCCGATCGACGAAGAAGCTGCGGCGCAGGTGCGCGACCGGCAGCGCCTGCCATTCATTGTCATACGCGGTGTCGGCGGGCGGTGCCACGCCCTCGGGGCCTCTTCCCGGTCGAGTCAGCCAGCACCCGGGCCAGCCTTCTCCCATCCAACCCGCCTCCCACCATGCGATCTCGCTCAGCGCCGATTTTTTCCCGTGCTCGTCCCACACTTCGACGCTCCACCAGTAGCGCGTGCGCGGCAGCACGGGGCGACCGCCGTAGCACAGGTGGAGAGTCGCATCGCTCGCGACTTTGCCGGAATCCCACTCGCGCCCCACGCCCGAATTCACCTGCGTGCGGTCGGTGTCGACGACGATCCGATAAGCGCTTTGCCATCGGTCGCGACCGTCGCCATCGACTTGCCACGAAAGCATGGGAATGCGCTCGTCGACGGCCATCGGGTTGTGTAGCGACTCGCAGGTGAGGCCTAAGACACGCAGCGCATGCGGCGCTTCCCCCATTTCGCGGCGCTCCCTTATGGGGTAACGGCGGCCAGCCAAGGCTCGTGGCCAACGCCGGCGCGACCGACTTGCCGGGCATGAAACGGGCAGGCAAGAAGGCCAACAGCGCACCGGCGAGTCCAAAGGCCGGAGCAGTCATCAACAGCGCGTGGCGAAGCGCAGAAGCGTCGCCGATGGAACCCGCGATTGCATCGCTGACGGCTCCCACGATGAGCGGCCCGAAGGCCGAGCCCACCATGGTTGTGATGATCATGTACACCAGCGTGCTAAGGCCATGCATCGACGACGGCAGGATATCGATCGCCAAGGACAGCGTTGGAGGGGTTCTCGCCACCGCGAAGCAAAGGACGACCACGCCGCCGGCCATGGCAACTGTTTTGGAAACGTCGAGACAAGTCACTGCCATCGCCGGAACGGAAATCAGGCAAAAGGCGGCGGGAAGGATCACCAGCCAGCGCTCGTTGCCGGTACGTCGCGTGACCGCAGCGCACACATAACCGCTCGCCAGAGAGGCGATCAGCATCGCGACGCCGAGCACCGTGCCGATGAAGATGCCAACCTCCGTATACGTCATTCCGTAGCTGCGCACCAGGATCACCGGATACCACGCGACGAAGGCGAAGCTGGCCATGCCGTAGACACCATGCGCGATCAGAAGATAGCGATACGCGCGATTGCGGTACATGACGCGCAGCGCGTCGGGGAGCGCGTGGGATGGGCCGACAGGCGCCGGCGCATCGTCGTCCCGCGTCGCGCCGCGGTCAGGTTCGCGGATGGTGAACCTGATGATGAGCGCCAGGGCGATACCGAGGGCTCCGAAGGTGATCAGTGCGGCGCGCCACCCGTAGTGATCGGTGATGATGCCGATGAGCGGCGAACCCACGATGCCCGCAGCGGGCAGCGCGGAGTGGAAGATGCCCACCGCCTGGGTGCGCCAGCCGCGGGAGAAATAATCCCCGATGAGCGACATCGCACCGGGCGCACACGCAGCCTCCCCCGCGCCGAGCCCGGCCCGGGCGATCGCCAGCTGGACGAAGTTGGCGGCCGCTCCCGTCGCGAGAGTCATGAGCGACCAGACCGCGACCGCCCATGCCAGGATGTTCCTGCGGATTCCACGGTCCAGCCAGCGCGCGACAGGAATACCGAGCGCGACATAGGAGACGACAAACGCGGCGCCGGAAAACAATCCGAGCTGGGTATCGGTCAACTGGAGGTCGGTCTTGATCTTCTGCAGCACGATGCCGACCGAAAAGCGGTCGATGTTCGCGAGAACGTTGACGAGCCACAACACAAACAACGCGTAGTAGGCTTGCCGTCGCGAGATTTCGCGCCGCGGTGCTTGGTTCATCGACGTTGGCATCGCGCGTTTCGGTGATCAACCGGCGAAGAGCGCCGGCCGAGCTTGGGCTTAGTCATCGCGGCGCCGCCCGCTTTGGCGATCTACACCATGCATTGCATGCCGGCGCGAGCGGAGATTTCAATGTTCGAACAGGCGGAGGTCCACAGCCTGCCCCATCGCACGGTAGGCGGCGTGATTCGGGTGGAGATGGTCGCCAGTGTCGAATTCCGGCCGCAGTGCGCTCGGATCGCCTGGGTTTCGCACCACGGCATCGAAATCGATGACGCCGTCGAACGCGTCGGCACTGCGAATCCAGGCATTGATCGATTGGCGCGTCCCTTCCTTTTCTTCCGAAAAAAAGAATGCATCACGAAAAGGCAGCAGCGTCCCGCCGATGACCATAACGCCCCGTTCGTGTGCCCGCTCGATGATCTGCGAATAAGCCGCGACCAGCTCATCGAAGGCGATCATGGGATAGGTAATCCCTTCGATCGTGCGGCCACCCACACCGATGTCGTTGATGCCTTCGAGTACGATGAGATCGGTCAGGCCAGGTGTCGAAAACACGTCTCGATCGAGCCGCACCAGCGCGGGCGGGCCGATCAATTGCCCCACGAGCCTGTTGCCGCCGATGCCCGCATTGACGACCGAAAATGCCGCGGCGTCGGCGCGCGCCTCCAGGCGCGCGGCGAGAATATCGGTCCAGGCGCGCCCGTCCTTCGCGTTGACGGCGCCTCCGTCGGTGACCGAGTCTCCCAGCGTGACGATGACGCGCGTCGGACCAGCAGGCGCGACAGAGATGGCCGTGACGATGGGTCTCACCGCAAGAGGTACCGCGTCGCGCCACGCCTCCTCCAGCACCGCATCGCGTCCCGAGGCGAGCGCTGCCTGGTGCACGCCCTCGCTTGGAGAAGCGACAAAGGGCAGGGGCAGATACACGCTCACCACGAGCTCGCTCAAATTCGAAACCGCGATGTCGACCGGATCGCTGACCGCCGCCGCGCCGGCGATGATCGCAATATCGGATCGCCCGCCAAAGCTTACGCGATTGAGCGTTCCGGTTTTGACCGCCGCTGCTTCCCCGGCCAATCCCACGCTCGCCCCGCCGATCAGCAGAGGACGATCGCCGGTCTCGTTCGACAGACGAAGCCGCAGGCGCGAGCCGCCCGCACTGACTCGCAGGCGATGGCGGATCGTGCCTTGCACGGGAGCGGGAGCCGCCATGATGTCGAGCGGAACAAAATGGACCGGAGCCGCCGGGCTTGCACCCCAGGTTCCGATCCATTTTTGCATTGCTTGCACGCGTCGCGTGGGATCTCCGCAGCGACCGCGTCTCCACTAGAAGTTGACAGTCAGTCGCGCCATGACGGTCAGCGGTTCATTGGGAAAACGCACTTGTGTCATGAGTGGCGGTATGTTGAAGCTGAAGAGCGGGTAATAGTTATTCTCCAGATTGTTTCCGATCACTTCGAACCTCCAGCGGCCGTTGTCGCTCCCTACGCCGATGCGCGCGCCGAGATTGCTGTGCGCCGGAACCGCGCGCAGCGGATCATGCGTCGCGCTGCCTTCGTATCTCGCCGTGTGGAAATAGTTGGCGCCTATGAAGCCCACGAGCCCATACCCGACGGGCTGCGTGTAATCGGCGGCCAAGGTATATTGGTACTTCGGATTCGGAGCAAACTGAGTCGCGAGGGAGTTGGTGCTACCGGTCAAGGTAGCGAGATTCGCCATGAGGGTCAATCCTGCGATCGGCCGCGCCAGCAGCTCGAACTCGAATCCGTGTATTTTGGCGTTGATGGTGCTGGTGCCGAACACGCCACCGGTGTTCAGGAAGGCCACCTGCTCATCCTTGTAGTCGGTATAGAAGGCGGTGGCGTTGGCCCGCAGCCTGCGCTGAAACCATTCCGTCTTGGCGCCGAGCTCGTACGTCGTCGCGAATTCGGGGTCGAACGGAGGAGCCACAGCCTCGGCGAGGCTCCTCGCGCCGCCGTTGAAGCCGCCGCTCCTGAAGCCGCGGGCCGCGCTGGCGAAGACGAGCGCATCGGGCGTGAGCGCATAGTCGGCGGCTACACGCCACTGCGGCGCGCTCCAGCTCTTCTCCTGCCGGACGTCGAAGCCGGGCAGCGGTGTCCCCGGGGGAGTGCCTTCGGTGACTGGTGCGGTTTCGCGAAAGCCGACGACGTGGAAATCCTTGCTCTCGTGCGTCCAGCGCACACCGCCCGTCAAGTTGAGGCGGTCGGTCACCTTCCATGTTTCCTGGGTAAACACGGCCCAGCCTTCCTTGACCTGATCGAACAGCTGGAAATTCGGCAGCAGCCCGTTGGCAGCCTGCACCGAGGTCGGCAAATACTGCAGAAAGTTCACATCCCAGAGAAAGTTGTTCTTCTCATGGATGTAATACGCGCCGACCAGCCAATTCACGGGACCCAGGTCGCCGCCCAGGTTGAACTCCTGCGTGAACTGCTTGTTGTCGAGCTCCTGATGCGCCGTGAATCGATTGAGGATGGTGGCATCGACATCCTGGTTGAGCTTCTCCTCCAGTTTTCGATACGCGCTGATCGAGCGGAAATCGCCCCAGGGCAGGCGGCCGTGCAGATTCACCGTTATTCCGTGGTTGTCGACGTTATCGTAGCGGTGTGAAATCTCGGAGAAGAAATCGCGCTTGTTAAAACCGGGTGTGTTGAACGCGTCGCCACCGGCCGGAGTGGTCAGGAAACTGACGCCGTTGGTCGGTATGTCGCGATTGCGGGTCGTGTCGCCGGTGACCAAGACGTCCCAGCTGTCATTGATGTTGGCGAGGACATGCAGCCTTGCGCTGACGTCGTCGATGGCCGCTCCGTCGGTGCCATCGGCCAGATTCTTCTGATAACCGTCGTGCTTGTTCGACGTGACAACCAGCCGCGCCGCCATCCTGTTCTCGACGATCGGGATATTCAGCGCGACATCCGCCTCGCGTTCGTTGTACTTGCCGTATCCGACCTCGCCTTTGAACTGGAATCCCTTGGTCAGCGAGGGCTTGACGGTCACGATCTTGATCGCACCCGCCGGAGAGTTGCTGCCGTAGAGCGTGCCCTGCGGACCGCGCAGGACCTCGATGCGCTCGACATCGAAGAAATCCCGGTTCGCGCCAAGGGAGCGTGTCAGGTAAACGTCATCGACGTACAGGCCGATCGCAGGATCCTGCGAAAAGACGGCGTTGGCCGTGCCGATGCCGCGTATGTACGCGGTAACCGTGTTCGAGGAGCCGACGTTAAGAAAGAGAATGTTGGGCACCGCCGCCTGAAGGGCGTTCACGTTGGTTATGATGAGCAAGTCGAGCGTTTCCGGAGTGAGCACGGTCTCCGATATCGGGACGTCCTGCAGTAGCTCTGTTCGCTTTTGCGCGGTGACGGTGATCGCTGGAATGGTCGCGGTCGCGGCGCCGGGCGCCGGAACTTGTGCTGCCGCCGGGTTGGCAGAGAACAGCGCGCTGATGCAGGTGGACAGCAAGGTGGTGCGGGCGAGTTTCATTCGATTCCCCTCGACATGGTTTGAACTCGGGCCAACGGTCATTCTCCGAACGCGCGATGACTTTCGAATCGCGCGACTTCCTACACAAATCAATCGATACCTATCGGGTCAATGCAATTGCCGGGTGATGCATTCAATCCTAATCCGCGTGTGATCGCCGCATAGTCTAAGGCGGACATCGACTCAGGCCGAGCTTGCAACGAAAGAACGAGACGGTCGCGGCGCGCGACGCGACCGCAACCGCCTCATTCGGTGCGATGCGCACCTCACCTCCCCTGCCGAGATGAGAGTAGGGATCGTTGACCACGATCGCCGGCTCGAGCCGATCCCACCCGTGTGCGGCGTCCGGATAAACCGTGAGCGAAACAAGCCGAGCCACGTCGCCGGGAAGCGCCTGCAGCCACTTCGCGCAGGTGTCCGGCTGATCGTAGTCGTCCAGGGTCCCGGTCTGCAGCAGAATGGGCGCGCCGGTCAACTCCTTCATTTCGTAGCCCGGCACGCGGTTATAGACCCAGCAGACCGGATAGTTCGGAGCGTGAGCTGCAAAACGCGCCCCTTTGCCCAGATACCGTTCGGTATAGATCCGGCTAGCCGTGAGCATCGAGACCACGCCTCCCCAGCTGAAACCCATGATGCCGATCCGATCAGGATCGACCGCGGGATGAGCGGCCAGTAGTTTGAAAGCGCCATACGCATCGGGCAGCGTCTCCGGCACGCCCTTGGGCCGCCCTTCCGGGCCTCTGATGCCGCGCGCGGCCCACATATCGATTTCGAGCGTGGCGATGCCTGCGTCGTTAAGATCGGCCGCATACAATGAACCGCGGCTGTCCACTCCGGCCGATCCATGCACGATCACCACGGCTGGCACCCGGTGATCGATGCCGACCAGCAAGCGCAACACCCCCGCCTCGGCGCGGGGCTGCGCCTCGTCGAGGGTCTGAAAGGA
>VBCZ01000297.1 GCA_005889025.1 Betaproteobacteria bacterium | reverse complement strand
CGGCGCTGTACGTCTTGCTGCTGTTGTCTCCCTTTCCGGCCGGCTCTACAGCTCCGCGGCCGGCGTCCAAGTCGTGCGTGTGGGGCTTTTCCCTCTTCCTGACCCGGTTGCCAAGGACAAGGCGCTCGGCGGATGCGTCAGGCGCAACGCACGTGGCGTTGAACTTCACCTTGCTCAGCCTGGTCTCTTGTCCATGGCGCAGCCGCGCTATGGCGCCATTTGGTCGGTCGCGACGGCGTGCCGAAGCGAATGCTGCGCTGTCCTGGATTCTTCGAGCAAAGGATTTCTAGATGATGCGGTTACGTTCATTCATTCCGCCCCTTGGCATGCTGCTGCTTGCCGCAGGTCAGGCCGGCGCGCAAGGCGTTCTCATCGACAAGAGCGAGATCCGCTTCATCTCCAGGCAGATGGGGGTCAATGTCGAAGGCCGCTTCCGCCGCTGGAAGGCCAACATCGTCTTCATGCCGAAAGACCTTGCCCATTCGAAAGCCGACATGGACATCGAGCTCGGTAGCATCGACCTCGCCAGCGACGAGGCCGAGACCGAGGTCAAGCGTGCATCCTGGTTCAATACCGCGAAGTTTCCGGTTGCGCACTTCGGCTCGACCGCAATCCGGGAGATTGGTGGCGACAAGTATGAAATCGCCGGTCAATTGACCCTGAAGGGCGTGACCCGCGATGCGATCGTCCCGATCGTCCTGAAAAAGGATCCGGCGGGCACCAGCGTGGCCGAGGGCAACTTCACGCTGAAGCGCCTCGACTTCAAGATCGGCGAAGGCCCCTGGGCCGATCCGGACACCGTCGCGAACGAAGTCATCGTTCGCGTGCGCGTGGTGTTGCCGCCTGTGGGTTAGCAGTCTCCAGTCTTTTTCCGGGCGCGCCGGAATAAAGCCCTTTTCTCGCTGTTTCCCTGAAGAGCCAATGGTCCGACCTTTTGCCGCCGTGTCAGCGGCGTTCGCGATCGAGCTTCTCACCGGCTCGGTTTCCGCTGCGCAAACCTACATCGTCGATCCGGTACATTCGCAGCCGATGTTCGAGGTCCAGCACATGGCAGGCGACGATGTGCGCATCACCATTCCGATCGAGGCGTATCGCGAATAGCTTTCGACGACAGCAGGCTGGTCGCGGTCGCCGGCGAATTGACCATGCACAACGTCACCCGTACGGTCGTGCTCAGCGTCGGCCGCATCGATTGCGGCAGGACGCCCGACGATCGCGAAGGATGTGGCGCGGATGTTGCCACGACCATCAAGCGCTCCGAGCTCGGAATGAGCTACGCGCTTGGTTTGATCGGCGACGAGATCGATCTTTTTTTTCAGGTGACCGCGTTTCGCATCTCCGCCGGCAGCGGCGACGACAAGCGGTAGCATCGATCAACGCACGACGACAGGCGCGACCTTGGACAGGCGTCCGATCGCGTCCCAGTCCCAGTCGATTCCCAAGCCGGCCTCGGCCGATGCATACGCGCGTCCGTCGCGGATCGAAAGCCCGGTGCGCGTGATCGAATCGAGCTGCGGGATGAATTCGACCCAGCGACTGTTCGGCACCGCGCAGCAAAGAGGAACGTGCAGCTCCATCAGGAAATGCGGGCACACCGGAACGTTGAACGCTTCCGCGAGATGCGCGACCTTGAGCCACGGCGTGATTCCCCCGATACGCGCGACGTCGACCTGCACGATCGAGCATGCGCCGGCGCTCAGGTAGTCCTTGAATTGCGAGACGCTGTACAAGGATTCGCCGACCGCGATCGGGACTGACGTGCGAGCCGCGAGCACACGATGCGAGCCGATGTCGTCGGCGGGCAGCGGCTCTTCGAACCACGCGACATCGAGCGACTCGAGATGATGCGCGCGTCGAATTGATTCGGACAGCGTGAAGCCTTGATTCGCGTCGGTCATAATGTCCCATTAGGCGCCCACCGCCTGGCGAACCGCACTCAGGCGCGAGATGTCTTCGGCAACGTGCGTCCGGCCGATCTTGATCTTGGTGCCGCCGAAACCCTGCGCCTTCGCAGCCAGCGCTTCGTCGACCAGCGCCGATGGATCCAGGTGCAGCCATCCGCCCTCGGTCGTGTACAGCGGCAGCGACGCTTTCGCGCCGCCTGCAAGCACCGCTAGCGGGGAATGCGCGCGACGGCAGCGAAGGTCCCACAGGGCGCTATCGACGGCGGCGAGCGAGAGCGAGGTGATCGCGCCGACGGACGTCGCGTGCGTGCGGAAGAAGAGGTCCCGCCATATCGCCTCGACCGATTCCGCGTCGCGCCCGATGAGTGGCGGCAGGAGGTGATCGCGAAGGAGCGCGACGATGGATGATCCGCCCGTGCCGATGGTGTAGCTATAGCCGGTGCCGACCGCGCCATCGCGGTCGAACACACGCACGATAGGCGTCTCCTGCGACACAAAGCTCTGGATAGCGTCGGTGCGCCGGACCTTGGGCTTGAGGTCGACGAGCGAGAGCTCGATGCGTTCGATGATCGCCACGGCGAAGCCCTGCTTACCTCTCCAGCCGTGCGCGAAAGCGGTCGGTGGCGGCGACTAGCTTGCGCGCGATCCCCGGCTCCCGCGCGGAGTGCCCTGCATCTGCAACCACTATATATTCTATTTCCGGCCAGGCGCGATACAGATCGTCTGCGGACAGTATCGGACACACCGCGTCGTAACGTCCCTGCACGACGACGCAGGGCAGGTGGCGGATGCCCGACAGCCCATCCAGCAGCGCGTTCTCGGGCATGAAAATGTGGTTGACGAAGTAGTGCGACTCGATCCTTGCGATCGCCAGCGCGACCGAGTCTTCGTCGAAATGCGCGATCAACTCCGGGTCGGGCAGCAGGGTCGAGCACGCGCTCTCGTAGCGGCTCCATGCGTGCGCCGCGGGCATGTGCACGGCGGGATCGGGGTCAGTCAGGCGGCAATGATACGCGCGGAGAAGGTCGCCGCGCTCGGCCGGAGGAATGAAGCTCAAGAATGCGCGCCACGGCTCGGGAAAAAGAAAGCGCATTCCATAGAGGAACCAGTCGATCTCCAGGGCCCTGCACAGAAAAATTCCGCGCAGCACCAGGCCCAGCAGCCGGTCCGGGTGCGCCTGCGCGTAGGCGAGAGCCAGCGTCGATCCCCATGACCCGCCGAAGATCAGCCAGCGCTCGATCGACAGATGCGTACGCAACCGCTCGAGATCGGCGACGAGATTCGGTGTCGTGTTGTCTTTGAGTTCTCCCAGCGGAGTCGACCGGCCTGCGCCTCGCTGATCGTAGACGATGATGCGATAAAACGCAGGGTCGAAGAAGCGGCGGTGATCGGGAGCGCTGCCTCCGCCGGGCCCGCCGTGGAGAAACACCGCGGGAATGCCGCCCGGGTTGCCCGATTCCTCCCAATACATCGTATGCAGCTCGTCGAGCGCAAGCGTGCCGGTGTGGTTCGGCGCAATCGGGGGGTACAGAACGTCTTCGCGCGAAAGCGTCCGCGTGGTGCTTATGTCCTGCATGGAAAAAACGTGATCCGCCGCTTCCTAGCGCGCGGCGCCCATGCGCGCGGCGATGGATAGCGCGTTACGCATCGCCTCGATATTGGCAACGCCGCGGCCTGCGATTTCATAAGCGGTTCCATGGGCGGGCGTCGTGATCGCCACCGGCAAGCCGCCCTGGACGGTGACGCCGCGCTCGAAGCCCATGAGCTTCATCGCGATTTGTCCCTGGTCGTGATACATAGTGACGACAGCGTCGAAAGCGCCGTTTTTCGCGCGCACGAAAATCGTGTCCGCAGGAT
>VBCZ01000042.1 GCA_005889025.1 Betaproteobacteria bacterium | reverse complement strand
GTCCGGTAGTAATCGATCAGGCGATTGTGCGCCAGACGGTACAGATACGTCGTGAATTTCGCCGAGGCGGTGTAGGTTGCGCGCGCGCGAATCAGGTTCATCCAGACGTCATGAAACAATTCGTCGACGGCGCCAGCATGGTGGCACTGGCGCAGGAAATAGCGATACACGCCGCCTTTGTGCCGCGCATACAGCGCGTCGAACGCCGCTGCATCTCCGGTGGCGTAGGCGAGCATAAGGTCTTCGTCGCTGGGCGCAGCGGAGGCGGGCATGGCACGCCCAGTATGCCCGCCAAGTATCGGGCGAACAACCGTCGGACAGTGCGCGCGCACACTGCCCGATGGCGATACGCGCGGGAGCGTCGAGAGCGATTCGTTGAGTCACCGCGGATCGGGCGCGAAGCGGCCGCGATCGGGAAACGGGTCGGGCCGAAAGCGTGCAACCGGCGATCGGCCGACAGGCACGCCGAGCGCGGCCAGGTTTTCGTAGGAATCGTAATAGATCGCGATCGTTTCAGCCGGCGCGTCGCTCGCGCGCTCGAAGTCCGTGTACTGGGCGTACGACGTTTCGCTGCGTCCGTGCCCGGTGCCCAGCTGCGGAGCCGCCTGCTTGGCAATGCTTGACGGAGACACGGGCGCGGCGTCGGCGCGATCTGTCTCCTGACGTTCTCGATTCAGGAACCCGCCCGACTGGGGTTTCATTCTCTGGCGCTCGCGGAACACCGCGACGCCGATGACACCGACGTTGTCGGGCCTTCCGGTGCGCACGGCGTATGAATCGGGAAGCGCAGTGAAATAGAACGCGGCCGTGCGCGCCAGGCTCTTCCTCCATCCGGCGATATCGAAGCTGGCATAGGGAGCCAGCACATAGCCCGATTGATCGGGTGACGCCGTATCGCCGCTGATGACGTTGATGCCGTCGACACTCATCACCGCAAGCACGCGTTCGCTGCCGGTATTGCGCACGCGAATCGCATATTCGTTGCCGGGCCTGCCCACGACGTAGCGGCGCCCGTCATGATGGTAGATCGGCAGCGTCCGGCCTTCGCTGCGGTCGAAAATTTCGACGTTCACCCTTTCGACGTTCACCCTTGGCGCAGGCCAATCCGCGCGCGCCGCGCTGGCGGCGATCAGCGTGCTCGCACAAGCGAGCACGGCCGCGCTCGATTTCCACGACATGTTCATGGTTGCTCCTGATCAATCGCGGCGAAAAGCCGCGTGACTCCCTATGAACGAAGGCCGTGAGCGAAAAGGGTTAACCGCGTCGCGTGAGATAATTCGAGCGTGCACGATGTCGATCATCTCTCCGCGCTCGTTGCGTGGCTTGCGTTCGCGCTGGCGTTTGTTTTCGGCGCGGTGGCCAATCGCGTCAACTTTTGCACCATGGGCGCGATCACCGACGTCGTTCAGATCGGCGACTGGCGGCGCATGCGCATGTGGCTGCTCGCCATCGCGGTTGCGATCGCGGGCGCGAACGCGCTCGAAGCCGCGGGCCTGATCGATCTCTCCAAGACCATTTACACTTCCGCCAGCGTACCGTGGATGTCGACGCTCGTGGGTGGCTTCATCTTCGGCTTCGGCATGACGCTCGCCTCCGGCTGCGGCAGCAAGACCTTGATCCGCATCGGTGGCGGCAATCTCAAATCGCTGGTCGTCCTGATCGTGCTTGGTATTTCCGCGTACATGACCTTGAAAGGACTGTTCGCGGTGTGGCGCGTGAGCGCGCTCGACGTTTTCCGCTTCGATACGTCGACGCTCGGCGCGCGCCGATCCGACGTTCCCACTGTGATCGCCGCGCTCACCGGCGGCGGTGCGGCGTTGCGGGTCGGCATTCTGGCAGCCGTTGCGCTTATGCTCGGCGCATGGACGCTCACGAGCGCGGATTTTCGCGCCAGCCGCGAGATGATCGTCGGTGGACTGGTGGTCGGCGCGGTCATCGTCGGCGGGTGGTTCGTGTCGGGGCATGTAGGCTACGTTTCCGAGAATCCACGCACGCTGGAGGAAGCGTTTGCCGCGACCAATTCGGGACGTGCCGAGTCATTCTCCTTCGTCGCGCCGGTCGCCTACCTGCTGGAACTTTTAATGCTGTGGAGCGATCAGTCGAGAATTGTCACCTTCGGTGTCGCCGGCGTCCTGGGCATGATGTCCGGGTCGGCGGCCATGGCGCTCGCGACCAGGACCTTCCGCTGGGAAGGCTTCGCATCCGTCGAAGATCTGGTCAACCATATCGCCGGTGGCGTGTTAATGGGGTTTGGAGGCGTCACCGCGCTTGGATGCACCATCGGGCAAGGCCTGACGGGGATATCGACGCTGGCTCTGGGTTCCATATTCGCCTTCCTGGCCATCATCGCGGGTTGCGCTGCGGCGCTTAAGTATCAATACTGGCGAGTGGCATGAAGCGTGGCGGTCGGCCGAGAGGCAGTGTGGAACCGAATAGCAGTCGCTCGAAAGAATGCTCGAACATTGGCGGGATCGGAATCGGATGAAGCTCACTGCGTGAACATCGCCATACCATGATCGTTTACGACCTCGTCTGCTCGCGCGCGCATCGCTTCGAAGGCTGGTTCGCTTCGGCCGGCGACTTTGCGCTTCAGCATGAAGCGACGCTGATCCGTTGTCCGGTTTGCGACGATGCCGTGATCGAACGGCGTCTTTCAGCCAACGTGCAAACCGCGCGGCCGCCCGCCGCGCAGCCGCCCGCCGAGGTGGACTCGAAGGAACCGCTGAATGTTGCCGGCGGCGAGGCGGAAGCGTTGAAGCTCGTGCGGCGCCTGATCGCCAACAGCGACGACGTCGGCGCCGCGTTCGCCGAGGAAGCGCGCAAGATTCACTACGAGGAAGTTCCCAAGCGCTCGATTCGCGGCCAGGCAACGCACGAAGAGGCCGATGAGCTGCGCGACGAAGGCATCGATTTCATGTCGCTGCCAAACGTTCTCACGCGCAATCTCAACTAAAGCGACGAGCGCTTCGCGCCTTGCGAACGCTGGACGTTAAATCTTTGCGGAGAGCGTGCTGATTCCGTTATAATCCGCGCCCTTTGGGGGCCGTTAGCTCAGTTGGTAGAGCAGCGGACTTTTAATCCGTTGGTCACTGGTTCAAGTCCAGTACGGCCTACCAGTGGATCAATGCGTTAGCCGAGCGACTCGCCCCCTTTGCTGCGGCTGACGTAGCCAAATCGTAATCCGATCATCGCGGTAGAGCGCCAATCGCCGAGATGCTGCAGTTCGCGCGCTATATCCGCCCGCGAATCCTCATAAGCGCACGCCCCTGGGCGTTACAGATCGAGTCTGCTCAAGGCTCGCGATTGGCGAAAGTCAGCAGTTGCGAATAATCGCGACGGTAGCCAGATCATCATGCATGCGACTTCCGAGTGTCTTCGGAGCGACCGGTGGAAACATTACGAGGAAGGCCAGACAAACCAGCGCTATCGTGCTCGGCTCCGGGACGACCTGAAACGCAAGATCCCCGACAAAGTTTCGACCAGTAGCGCCGACCAGGGTCTCCGCTCCGGTCGTCGGATTGACGGTAAAGAGCTGGGCAAGGTCGCCGTTCCCGGCAAAGAGCACGCCGTCGGTGGGTCGTATGCCGAACGCACCGAAGAAATCGCGGGTCGGCACGGACGATATCGTCGCAGCGTTGTTTGGATTGAGGACCTTGAGCGCTATGTTGATCAAGTTATCGGTGGCGAAATCGAGATCCGCCGAGGACATATACAACGTGCCGTTGGGCGCGAAAGCAATACTTCCGAAAAAGTCACCTGTATCGCCGACCAGCGTGGCCACGCCGGTGGCTTCGTTGATCGTATAGAGCCTGCCTTGGCCGTTGAGCTGGTCATTCGGTCCTCTGATTCCGAAGAGCGTGTCAGTTCCAGGCTGTACTGCGAGGTCGGCAATGCTGATGCCGGTTCCAGTTGCATCTCTGATCGGGATCGAAGAAAGCAAGGCACCGGTTGTCGGATTCAGGCGAATGAGGTTGCTTGCAGTAGTAGGGCCAGGAGGCGGAGGAAACCCCCCGCCACCTTGTGTCGCACCGAACAACGCGCCGGTGGAATCGAATGCCAGGCCCGATATCCGGGAGACATTTGCCGGGTGGCCGACAATGACCACCGCTCCTGTCGCCTGGTTGACGATCGCCAACGCACCGTCGTTAATCGAATCACCGTTGGAATGTCCGCCCAAGCCGCCGTACATTATTGCAATTGGAGTTGCGTGACCGGTGGCCGAGGTCAACCCAACCATTACGATTGTCACGATGGAAACCAAGATTGACTTCATGCCGTACCTCCATACTCGCGACGGATGTGGGATGGACAACCGAGCCGATCTCTCGACACTGCGTGCGCCAATATTTGTAGCAAGCAATATCCCTACCAAGGCTTCAAGTCTGCAAGAATCAGTAACTTGCGGGCGCCTCCAGTAATACGGGTTCACGGACTGTCAATAGGTCCGACATCGGATATGCGGCGAGAGGATGACGAGTGGCGATAGGGAAGAGATGGCCACCCCACGATGGCGCACATCCGAGGTATTGGTCGGACGCTCACATTTGTGTATTACGTGCGTAGTCCTGTCCAGATCGGCCGGTCTCGCCCTCAGCTCAGGAGACGAGAATCCACGCAGGGCGAGCGCGGTTGCGGTCTCGGCTGAGTTGCCCGCCAAAAATAAAATTCTCAGATAAGCCATCTCACAACAGCGAGCCTGTTTCCCCTCCCATCATCGCCTTTCGCAAAAGCGGTATCGGCGGAGCGCCGTAGTGGAGAAGCTCGTCGTGGAAGGCTTGCCATGCCGAGCGCCCACCGCGCGTTGCCGTCCAGTCATCACGCAGTTTCCTGATCATCAGCTTGCCCAGCGTGTAGCTGCCGTACTCGGGATCGAACGTGCCGCGGGCGGCTTGTTGGCGAGCGCCGGCTGCTCCTTGAAACGCTTTTTCGCGAAACATCGCTTCGGATTCCGACACCGTCATCCCGCCCGTATGCAACCCCAGCGAAGACAGGTAACGAACGTCCCGAACCAAGGCATTGAGCAGTTGCCCGATGTGCACCTCCGGGTCGCCGTCGCCGATGCCCACTTCCCACATCATCTCTTCCGTGTAGTGCGCCCATCCTTCGTTGAATGCGTAGCTGGAAAAGAGTTGTCCCAGCTTCGACGACGCGCGATTCGAATGCAGGAACTGCAGAAAATGACCGGGCCACACTTCGTGCGCCGAAATGAACAGGAGCTCCGCTTTTGCCGGGATGTACGCAATTTGCTCGGCCTTGGTCCACCTCGGATCGGGCGGCGAGATGTAGTAGACCGAGGGTAGATTCTTTTCGTAAGGCCCCGGGATGCTGATATAGGCGGGATTCCAGCGTCTGTACGGCGGGGATTCCGCGACCTTCGCCTGCTCCGGTCCAGGGATGGTGACGATCTTTCGCTGCTGTACGAACGCTCTGAGCTCGCCGAGTTGCTTGCTCGCCGCTTCCACCGGCGTCCCCATGGGCTTATCGGCCTGGGCCTTGGCCACGCATGCGTCGAGGATTTGACCCGGTGCGAACTTGGCGCAGGCATCGCGCAGCGCCGTCAGGTTGCGATCGAGGTCACGCTCGCCGATTTCCTTGAGCCGGGACAGCGGAATATCCACCTGCTCCGTCTTTCGCAACATCTCGCTGAATTTTTCCGGACCGAGAGCGAACTTGTCGGTGGCGCCTGCTTCCTGCTGTGTAAACCAGGCGTCGAGCTCCTTCATCGCCTTGATGGCCCCCGCGTTTGCGGCGCGGAACTCTTCTTGCAGCGGGGCATCTTTTACTTCCGCGAAAACAGGCGGAACGTCGCTTTCGTAGTAGCTCGCCAAGCCTCCGAACATAATGTGCCCGAGCTGCACATAGGTCCGGGGCAGGGGGGTGCGCAGGTTCAGGCGAATCTGAAGAGTGGCCGTTGGAATCGCCTTGGCATAAAGAATGTAGGCACGCATGCGCTGCTCGAGGGGCGCGTATTCGCGCGAGACGTATACGTTCGGATCCAGCGGCCAGCCGTAGAACCCCGGAGATACGAAGGGCCACTCCGCCGATTCACGCCAGAAGAGATCCCGTTCGATCGCGGCTTGTAGATAGAACCGCTCGAATCGCTGCTTGTCATTGAGTGAGCTGTCGGCGAAACTTGCAGCGCGGTCGCGCTCCGAGTGAAGGCGCGCAATATCCTTCCTGATTCCTGCTGCGGACAAATCAGGGAGCTTGCCGTCGAATTCATGGCGGCCCGCCCAAACCGCGTGATTTGGGCGGGCGGCAAAATGCGATTCAAGAAACTCGCTGACGTAAGCGTCCCATGCTCCCGAGGCAGCCGGCGCTGCCGCTAAGGTCGCTGTGGGCCTGGTCGGTTGCTGGCAGCCCGAAGCAAGCAAGACAAATGCAGCAATAAGAAGACTGCGCAGCCCTGCGCGGACGCAGCCATTTATTTTCATGCGCACTCCGGTTGATGCTCGCGTGAAGCGGATCTTGTCCGAGGCAAATCTGTCGACGATCAGGTATCGATTGCCGAAATCGTGGCCATGGACCGGGACCTTGGCGTGTCGCTTCCCCTGGTGATTCGCATGATAGCTGTTTGCAGTCGAAGGGTGACCCGACGCGGGCCGTGAGCGTAGGTCTTCGCTTTGTGTATAGGAGCGCGTCCGATTTCGGTCTGGGACAGACTCCGGGTGTGCCCGAACGGTTGCCCGCCGCATGCCGCTGCGCTTATAATTTGCCGCATAACAAAGCACTCTTCGCGATCGCTTTATTCCAGTGCCGGGCCGTTAGCTCAGCTGGTAGAGCAGCGGACTCTTAATCCGTTGGTCGTAGGTTCGATCCCTACACGGCCTACCATTCCAGAACAGGGGCTAGCTTAACAGCTTGCCATTTGTTCTTTCTAAACGTGGCAGAACCGTGGCAATTCGATCACGTTCATGTCACGGTCGCGCTCAATCCAACAACGCTCAAATGCTCGGTTGCAAACTTCGCGTAGTGCACCATCACGCGCGATTTCCACGCGCCGAAGGCCCGGACTGGCGATGCCATGGCTCCCAGATGGCACAAGCAACCAGCGATCCCGCGACTTCGCCGGACAGCGGGGAATCTTCGGAATGGCGTCAATCCATTGCCACTCGTTCGCGCGTCGTCCTCATTAGAATGCGCACAAGCAAAAGAGAGCGAGTGACGGTCGGCGTACGATTTCCGCGTTTCAACTGGTCTTGGCGGATACGCCGATCGCGTCGCCGTTGATTTCCTGCGGCGCGAGCCGTCCAACTGTCGGCAGCCTTTGGCAGCATTGGTGCAATAGTGCCACGTGATATAATATTTTGTATTTAGATCAGCAGGTTATTACTGCCAAATCATGCCAAGAATAGCGCCAAATAAGATCGAAGACGTAATCGTCTCGTTCGTCGGCCAGTCGCCGAACGGGGCCATCGAGAGGCGCTTGCATCAGCGGTCGGCGACGTCGTTCGGGAGATGAAAGAGCCAACTCAGCCAGTGATCCGGAAAATCGCTTCTACACTCGTCCTTAAGGAGGATATCGACCGCTTCATGGCGCTGGCGCGAGAAGATCTGGCTCATTTGCATGAGGGTAATCTCGCGCGCTATCGGCTCAGGCCAAACGAGTACCAGGCTTGGCGGCACTTGCAACGGGAAGCCAATTAGGTCGTAGGCATTAGTAGATAATCACCACACCCGTCATCGCTTGAGACTATGCGGCAAGCACATCCAAGCATTGCAGAGGACTGGTCTTGAACCGCCTGCTTGCTCGCCTGCCCGTTGTCATCGTAATTGTCAGCGCGCTGGTGCTTGTCATCCACGGACCGATCCACCAGTTCGCGCACTACCACGATTTCGCCGATCGCCGGCCGCTCCTGGGCATACCCAATGCCGCGGATGTCTTGTCCAATCTCGGACTTGCGCTGGTGAGCCTCTGGGCGCTTGCGCGTCTCTGGCCTGCACGTCGCGACGCGCGACTTGCGGCAGGCTGGCCGGGCTATCTTCTTTTTTTCGTGGCGCTGCTTCTCACCGCGGTCGGCTCGGGCTTCTACCACTGGGCTCCCGATAACGCACGCCTGGTGTGGGACAGGCTTCCCATCGTCCTCGCTTGTGCCGGTCTGCTGGCCGCGGTGCGCGCCGAGACGTATCCGGGAAGCGATGCATGGACGTGGGCTTCGGTGCTCGCTGTCGCTGCGGTGATGAGCGTGGGGTGGTGGTATTTCACCGATCGCGACGGCATGGGGGACTTGCGCCCGTATCTGTTCATGCAAAGCTTGCCGCTGGTGCTGAGTGGTCTCGCCCCGCGCGACGATCGCCTGGCATTTACCTTGGCGATTCTTCTTTACGTGCTCGCGAAAGTCGCCGAGCTCAACGACCACGCGATGTTCGCGGCGTCGGAATGGATCAGCGGCCACACGGTCAAGCATTTGCTGGCCATGGCGGCTGCTGTGGTTATTGCCGCGCGCCTTGTCGCCCGCATTCGCCCTGCTGCGGGCGAGGGGAGCATCGTGA
>VBCZ01000296.1:7279-8594 GCA_005889025.1 Betaproteobacteria bacterium | reverse complement strand
TCGAAGTCGAGCTCGAACACACGCAGAGGCTCGCGCACATAGGTTGCCGGGGTCGCAATCGCAACCAGCGGCAGGACGGCGTCGCACTTTTTGACGTGATACTCGATCCACTCCTTGTTGATCGTGATGTCGCCTTCGAAGAAGTGGAACCGCTTCTGCTCGAGAAGATCGGTGATGCGCTCGGTCTGCATGTCCATCCCGTGTATTTCCCAGTCGGTGGACGCGACGATGCGCTGGGACAGATGGTGCCCGATAAAGCCATTGACGCCGAGGATGAGAATCTTTTTCATATCGATGCCGACAGGTACCCTCGCGCCGGAAGCGCAAAGGCGTCGATTCTACCGGGAAGCGCCGCCGGCCGCGTGCTTCTCGGCGCAGGCGGCATCGGCTGCCGCGAAGCGCAATCACGAGCCCGGGGCGATAGCAGCGCTGCCGAAGCGCTCGACCAAGCCTCTCGCATCGACTGCTTCGCCGTCAATCTCCAGCGAGAGCAGCGCGAGCACGCCGCCACCGGCGCAGTGCGCGACAAGGCGTTCGCCTTCGACGAGCACCGCCGGCGCGGATGCCGCACCGCTGCGTGCGTCGAGCACGCGGGCTCGCAGCACTCGCGCCGACCGTCCACCCAGCGTCGTGCGGGCGCCGGGATATGGTGGCGCAACCGCTCTCACCAGGTTGTGGATCTCGGCTGCGCTTTTCGACCAGTCGATGACGCCGTCCTCGGGCCGGCGCCCGCCGAAATACGAAGCGTTCGCGACCTCCTGCTTGCGCCGTGGAGCACTGCCGGCGAGGAGCGCAGGCAGCACCCGGGCGAGCGTTAGTTCCGACGCGACGGTGACCTTGGCGAATACCTCGCCTGCGGTATCGTCGGGCAGAATCGGAACGCCGGTCTGCGCCACGATGTCGCCCGCGTCCGGCTTTTCGGTCATGTAATGCAGCGTTGCGCCGGTTTCCGTTTCGCCGTGAATGATCGCCCAGTTGACCGGAACGCGACCGCGATACTTGGGCAGCAACGATCCGTGCATGTTCAACGCGCCTCGCGATGGAATCGCGAGCAGCGGTGGGCGGAGCATCGCGCGATAGTAAAACGAAAAGATGAAGTCGGGACGGCAGGCGGTGACGCGTTCGATGACTTCGCTTGCGTTCGGGTCCGATGGAGCAATCGTCATCAGCTCGTAATCTGCGGCGGTGCGCGAAACGCTCTCGAACCAGACCTGCTCGGTGGGATTGTCCTCGTGCGTGACGACCAGCGGAACTTCCACCCCGTGCGCGAGCAGCACCTTCAAGCAGCGCACGCCGACGTTGTGGTAGGCGAAGA
>VBCZ01000296.1:4456-7228 GCA_005889025.1 Betaproteobacteria bacterium | reverse complement strand
ACGACGGCGCGTGGCACGAGAGAAGGCCCTTAACGACAGATACCACCCGCTTCTAAAGCGGTGGCGTTTCCCCTGACGCGCTCTTGCGGGAAGCGTCGGTTTGCTCGAGCACCGCGCGGATCATGAAGCGCGGCCGCTCGCGAACCTGCTGGTATATGCGCCCGACGTATTCGCCCACGAGGCCGAGACCAAAAAGGAGCATACCGACGAGGAAGAAGGCCAGAATATCTCGATCCCACTATGTGGCGAGCCCTTCGCGCCATCCGGCCAGGATGAGCCTGTTAACGATGACGATAAGATAGGTGATGACCGCCACGGCGGAGACGAGGATGCCGAACATCGAAAACATCTGCAGCGGTACAAGCGAGAATCCGGTGATCAGGTCGAAATTGAGCCGAATCAGCATGTAGAGCGAATATTTCGATTGGCCCGCGGTGCGCTCCGCATGCTCGACTTCGACCTCGGTCGGGTTGTGCGCGAAGGTGAACGCCAGCGCGGGGATATAGGTGCTGACTTCGCGCGAGGCAGCGACAGCGCGCACGATATCGCGGCTGTACGCCCGCAGCATGCAGCCCTGGTCGGTCATCTTGATGCGAGTAATGCGCTCGCGGACCCGGTTCATCGCCTTAGACGCGAGATCGCGCCACCATGAGTCTTCTCGCGTGCGACGGATGCTGCCGACGTAGTCATGGCCGGAATCCATCGCCGCGAGAAGCTTCGAGATCTCCTCCGGCGGATTCTGAAGGTCCGCGTCCATGGTCACGACCCGCCCTCCGCGCGCGTGTTCGAAGCCGGCGACGATGGCCATGTGCTGTCCGAAGTTGCCGTTGAACAAGATGACCCGGGTGACATCGGGCCGCTGCAGAAATTGGTCCTTGAGGATCGCCGCCGAGCGGTCGCGGCTCCCGTCGTTGATGAAAAGGATCTCGTAGCTCAAACCGAGCTTGTCCAGCGCGGGATAGAGGCGATCGAACAACGCTTGCAGCGCGGCTTCCTCGTTGAACACGGGTACGACGACCGACAGTTCGGGCACGGCTGTCATTGCGCTTTGCCGCCTGCGATGATTTCCGCGACCACGGTGCAGACGTGATCGACGTCTGCCTCACTCATCGCGGTATGCAGCGGCAGTGTCACGGTCTCGCGGGCGATGCGTTCGGCGTTGGAATGCACGCCTTCGTGTCCTCCCATTTTCCTTCCCAGGGTGGACAGGTGCAATGCTTCGTATGACATGCCGGTTGCGATGCCGCGTGCGGCGAGCGCGTCGCGAAACTGCTTGCGGTCGATCGTCAAGCGGTCCAGCGGGAGCAGGATGCAGAACATGTTCCAGGAATAGCCGTCGTCCGGATTCGGCTTCGGCGGCAGCACACATTCGGGATCGGTGACAAAGCTGGAAAAATAGCGGTCGACGAGCGCGCGGCGCTTGGCCAGAAATTGCGGCAGCCGCGCAAGCTGGGCGAGACCGATGCGCGCATTGACATCGGGCAGGTTGAACTTCCCGCCTGGGTAGGCCACGTCGCGGGTGCGGTCCGGAAGGTAAGTGATGCCGTGAAAGCGCAGAGACTCGACCTGCCGCGCCTCCGACTCGTCGTTGAGGACGAGCGCGCCGCCTTCGATGGCGGTGATGTTCTTGTTGGGATGAAAGCTGAAGCTGACAAGGTCGCCGAAAGCGCCGATGTTCCAGCCTTTCCATCTCGATCCGATCACCAGCGCTGCGTCCTCGATGACGCGCAGCTTCTGCCGTCGCGCCAGCGCAAACAACGCATCCATGTCGAGCAGCGCGCCCGGATAGTGCGTGGGAATGATCGCTCGGGTCGCGGGAGTGATGGCGGCCTCGACTTGCGCAAGATCGATATTGCGCGTGACCAGGTCGCAATCGACGAATACGGGTTTGGCGCCGACCTTGACGATCATGTTCAGCACGGTGAAAAAACTTTGCGCGCCGGTGATCACCTCGTCGCCGGGCCCTACGCCGCAAAGCTGCAGGGCAACCTCGATGGCCGCGGTGGCCGATGTGAGCGTTCTCACCGGACGTCCGGCGCAGAAGTTCGACAGCTCGCGCTCGAAAGCTTGCACCCAGGGGCCGCTGGTAAGCTGTCCCGAGCGAAGCACGTCGACAACCCCGGCGATGGTCGTTTCGTCAAGCTCCGGAGCGGCGAATTTCAACGCTGTTGCCACGCGTCAGGTTCTCGCCACCAGCCAAACGCCGAGCACAATGAAGGCAATCCCGGTCCACCGGGTGACCGTAAGCGCTTCGCCGAAGAGGTAATACGCCGCGATGGCGTTGACGACATATCCGATGGACAACATCGGATAGGCGACCGAAACCGGCACGCGGGAGAGGCCGAGTATCCACACGACAAGACTTACGACATAGCACGCGGTGCCGGCGATGAAATGCGGCTCGACCGCCATGCGTCCGAATTCACTTGTCCAGTTCGCGCGCGTAAGTGTAATGACGCCCAGCACGTTGGTGCCGGCCTTGAGGAGCAGCTGAGCGACCGCGTTGAGCAGGACGCCCGCCATCAGAAAGGAGAATCCGGACAAGGTCATGGCGTAAGGTAGGACAGTGATTGCCCGAAACGCTGTTCGTGGGCCGCGCTCGACATCACGTCAGCGCCGGCTGACGATGACCCGTCGGGGATCGCGGGCAAGCTCGCGCATCGGCACCCCGGCGCTCGCGAGCCGTTCGTACTCGTCGGGCTGCATGATCGCATACGCCTGATCGGCATTCTCCCAACGCTTCCGCCATTCGGCCAAGGTCGCGATGGCCTT
>VBCZ01000296.1:0-4186 GCA_005889025.1 Betaproteobacteria bacterium | reverse complement strand
CCCGCCATACGCGAGCAGCGGAGCCAGCGGCTGACGCGCATCCGCGAATTGCGGTGCGATTTTCTCATAGCCTAAAAGCGCGACCAGGGTGATTGCGCCCATGATCGCAACCAAGGGCAAGGTCAGGCCCACCAGCGTCTGCGCACGCATGGTCGCGAGTTGCCAACCGATAGCAAGGGCCAGCGGCGGAAACATCGGCAGAATATACGACGGCAGCTTGGAGCTCGATAGGCTGAAGAAGACAAGAATGAATGCTGCCCACACCAGCGCGAGGCGCTGCCAGCAAAATCCGTTGCGGTCGGCGGGCGCGTCGGTCCACATGCGGCGTGCGGTCCAGGCGAAGACCGTGACCCAGGGAAGCAGTCCCACCAGGAAAATGGGAACGAAGTACCACCACGCCCCCTCGCGGTGATGCTCATTGGTGAGGAAGCGGGCGAAATGCTCGTGGATAAAGAAGAAATTGAAAAACTCGTCGTTGCGCAACGACACGACGATGAACCACGGCGCTGCGATCGCCAGGAACAACACGGTGCCCGCCAGCAGATGCAGACGCCGCCACAGCGGCCAGTCGCGCGTGAGCAGCGTGTAGAGCACGAGCGCGCCTCCCGGCAGCACGATGCCGACCAAGCCCTTCGACAAGACGGCGAGCGCCAGCGATGCCCAACCGAAGAGCATCCAGCCGCGCTCCTCGCGCGGCGTGGCATCGGCGCGCTGCGCGATCAACAATGCGCCCAGTCCGCAGCTCATCCAGAACGTCAGTCCCGCATCCAGCGTGAGCACGTGGGTGTTCGCAACTCATCCAGAACGTCAGTCCCGCATCCAGCGTGAGCACGTGGGTGTTGAGGACGTACCAGGCACAGCCCCCGAGCACCGCGGCGGCGTAAAGACCCAGGATCGGCCCGCCGAGCCGCAGTCCGACGTAACCGATGAACAGCACGCCGAGAAACCCCGACAGTGCGGGCCAAAGGCGGGCGGTCCACGGGTGAACGCCGAAGGCTTCGTACGCGGCGGCAGTGAGCCAGTACTGCAGCGCGGGCTTTTCGAAATACTTGACGCCGTTGAGGCGTGGCGTGACCCAGTCGCCGGTTTCGGCCATTTCGCGCGGAATCTCCGCGTAGCGACCTTCGTCGGGATGGACCAGCCGGCGGTACTCGAGGTTGGAAAACCAGATCAGCGCAAAGACGATCAGCAAGGCGATCGCGCCGCGAAGCTTGAGCGATGCGGACGACGAAGCGGCGGCGGGCAGCGTGACGGATGCGGACATCGCGGAAGGCGGCGATTCTACCGCGTTCGAACGGCAGGCGCTTGCCGCCTCACGATCGCTTCGCGTACCATGCGTTTCATGCTCGAAACGACAAGAGTCGACGCGCGCCGCGCTCTGAGGCGCGCATGTCGCCGCGNNNNCACGTCCACCTGAGCTGATCAAGAAAGACGGAGCCGCCGCCACCAATCCGGCGGCTCGTTTTTTTTGAACCACGCCAATGTCACCACGGTCGCTTGCGCTTTACGACAACTGCACACGCTCGCTGCGCGAGTTCGAGCCGCTGCGGCCGGAAAGTGTCGGTTTGTACACCTGCGGGCCAACCGTTTACGACTATCAGCATATCGGCAACTACCGGACATTTCTGTTCGAGGACGTGCTCAAGCGCGTGCTGGAGTGGAATGGATATCGCGTCGAGCACGTCATGAACGTCACCGACGTAGGCCACCTGGTTTCGGACGCCGACACCGGCGAGGACAAGATGGAGAAAGGCGCGCGACGCACCGGCAGGTCCGCGTGGGAGATAGCCGCGCTCTATACCGGCGCCTTCCTCGAAGACATCCAGCGCTTGAATTTCGAAGCGCCGACCGTGCTGTGCCGCGCGACCGATCATATTCGCGAGCAAATCGAATTCATTGCCGACATCGAGAAAAACGGCTTTACCTATCAGACCTCGGACGGCATTTATTTCGACACCAGCAAGCAGCCGGACTATGGTTATCTCGCGCGCCTGGACAGGGCGGGTCTCGATGCGGGACACCGGGTCGACCTGGGCGAAAAGCGCAGCGCGACCGATTTTGCGCTGTGGAAATTCTCGCCGCCGGGAGAAAAACGGCAGATGGAATGGGAGAGTCCATGGGGAAAGGGCTTCCCGGGCTGGCACATCGAATGCTCTGCTATGGCGCAGAAATATCTGGGCGACTTTTTCGACATTCACTGTGGCGGTGAGGACCACATCGCGGTGCATCACACCAACGAGATCGCGCAGACCGAGGCGCGCGTCGGCACACGGTTTGCAAACTTCTGGATGCACGGCTACTTTCTTCTTTGCAACGACGCCAAGATGGCGAAGTCGGCCGGCGAATTCCTGCGTATTCAGGCTTTGATCGACCGTGGCTACGACCCGTTGGCGTATCGATACCTCTGTTTGACCGCGCACTATCGCAGCCAGCTCAACTTCACGTGGGATGCGCTGGACGCCGCGGTCACCGCGCTCGATCGCATGCGAAACGGCGTTTTCCAGTTGGGAGAACCGGGCGAAGTGGACGCAAGCTACCTCGAGCGATTCACCGCGGAGATCAACGACGACCTCAACATGCCGCGGGCTCTCGCGCTTGCGTGGGAACTATTGCGCGGCGGTCTTCCCGACGCCACTCGTAAGGCCACGCTGCTCGCCTTCGATCGCGTGTTCGGGCTCGGCCTGTCGACGTGGCAGCCCGCCGTCGAAACGGTTCCGGCCGCCATTCGCGCGCTCGCCGAGGCGCGTGCGGCGGCACGGCATGCGAAGCAATGGGCCGAGGCCGACAGGCTGCGCCGGGAGCTCCATGCGGCGGGGTGGGAGATGGAGGACCGCGCCGAAGGCTATACGCTCAAGCGTCAGAGGGTGCACGAATCGTGAAGCTCGCGTCCCTCAAGAACGGCAGCCGCGACGGCGCGCTGGTCGTCGTATCGCGCTCGCTCGAATACGCCGTACCCGTGCCCCAAATCACGCGTACGCTGCAAGCGGCCCTCGACGACTGGGACGTCATATCACCGCGACTGGCCGAGGTCGGCACACGGCTCGATGACGGCAATCTTGCGGGCGCGCAGCGCTTCGATCCGCGAGTGGCGCACTCGCCCCTTCCTCGGGCTTACCAATGGGCCGATGCATCGGCGTACGTGAATCATGTCGAACTGGTTCGCAAGGCGCGCGGCGCGGCCATGCCTTCCGAGTTCTGGACCGATCCGCTGATGTATCAGGGCGGTTCCGACAGCTTCATCGGCCCCCGCGACGACATCGCGTTTCCGGACGATGCATGGGGAATCGACTTCGAGGCCGAAGTGGCGGTAATCACCGGCGACGTGCCGCTCGGCGTGGCTCCCGCAGCAGCCCGATCGCATATTCGCCTGCTCATGCTGGTCAACGACGTTTCGCTTCGCAACCTGGTTCCAGCCGAGCTCGCCAAGGGATTCGGATTTTTCCAGAGCAAGCCCGCGTCGAGCTTCTCGCCGGTGGCCGTGACGGCCGACGAGCTTGGCGGCGCGTGGCGCGACGCCAAGGTGCACCTGCCTTTGATATCGCATTTGAACGGAGCCTTGTTTGGACGGCCGAACGCGGGCGTCGACATGACGTTCGACTTCGCGACGCTGATTGCGCACGCCGCGCGCACGCGCGAGCTCAAGGCGGGAACGATCATCGGTTCGGGAACGGTTTCGAACCAGGAAAACGGCGGTCCCGGGCGGCCGGTTGCGCAAGGCGGCGCCGGTTATTCGTGCATCGCCGAACAGCGCACCGTCGAGACGATCACAGCCGGCAAGCCCGAGACGCCTTTCATGCGCTTTGGCGATCGAGTTCGCATCGAGATGATCGACGCCGACGGTCGATCCATCTTCGGCGCCATCGACCAAGTCGTGCGCAGGCGCGCTCAAGCGGCGTCTTGATCGGGCGTCCATCCGGGACGCGCCGTTGCGGATTCGTGCATGCGCGCTCCGCATGCAATTCGCGCGCCGGAATGAGTTCCCGTACGCGGCAACCAATCCGCAGCGTCCGTTCCGCCGGCGTCGGTACGGCCCGGTCAAGTCATATTCCGGATGATCATGCAAGACATTCGCAATCACCGTTTGCGCCTCAATGGCGCGCGCACCGACAATGCAGTCAGCGCGGGTTGTGCCGCATGAGAAGAGCAGGCGGCTCCGCGCGCGAGACGAATCGTTTCGTCGCGGTGG
>VBCZ01000041.1:1466-3029 GCA_005889025.1 Betaproteobacteria bacterium | reverse complement strand
CGCGATCGCTTCGTAGGCGTGCCCGTGGTCGAGCCCGCGCGGCGTCGCAAACGGCAAGTCGTACGCACGCTTGAGTCCGGGCCAGCCATCCGCGCGGCCGATGAACTCCTGCGAGAGTCCCAGCCGCAGCTCGGGATGCGCCTTGAGATCCGATAATTTCGCGATGCCCTTGGCGCGCGCGTCATCGGCGCGCACCGCCAGTGCGTACGTGTTGTTGAAGCCGCGCGGCACACCGGCCGCGAGCCCGATGGCCGCGAGCTTGGCGTTGAGCTCGGAGAGCGGCGGCACGGCGTCGAGCTTGAGGATTTCCTTGGCAATGGTCCCGGTGTATTCGGGGTAGATGTCGATGTTGCCGCCCTTGAGGGCGTTGAGGACGATTGCGGTGTTGCCCAGCCCCTGGCTGTGCGCCGCAGTCGTCTCCCCTGCGGCAGTCGCGGTCTGCTTGATGATCTCGCCCAGGATGTACGACTCGGTGAAGCGCTTGGAGCCGACGCTGAGCGTAGCCGCGCTCGCCGCCGCGGCCGACATCGCGATCGCGGCAAGCCACATCGATGAAATTGTTTTCGCCACCGGGCTCCCGTTCGTCATGCCGCGCTTGTGCCCCAATGTACACTAGCGACCCCTGCCAGTGAGCGCGCGACTCGCTGCTCTCCGAGAGCGGTCCGTACCCAGACGACCTCGGCTCGTGTCTCCTTATCCGTACCTCCTCGCTCCGCTCGACCTGGGGTTCACGACGCTGAAAAATCGGGTCCTCATGGGATCGATGCACACCGGGCTCGAAGAGGAGCCTGAAGCGTTCGAGAAGATGGCGGCGTTCTACGCTGCCAGAGCGCAAGGCGGCGCGGCGCTCATCGTCACCGGCGGTATCGCGCCGAATTTGTTCGGGCGTCTCGAGCCGCGCGCGTCGCAACTGTCGTTTTCATGGCAGGTCGGCAAGCACCGCATCGTCACCGAAGCGGTGCATGCCGCCGGGCGCTATGCCTATCACCCCTTCTCCGTCGCGCCGTCCCGGATCAAGTCGCCGATCACGCCATTTCGACCGCGCGCGCTCACGGCATGGGGGGTCCGCCGCACCATCTTCGCCTACGCGCGTTGCGCGCGTCTCGCGAAAGCCGCGGGCTATGACGGCGTCGAGATCATGGGCTCCGAGGGGTATCTGATAAACCAGTTCATCGCTCCGAAGACCAACCATCGCGTCGACGAATGGGGTGGATCGTCTCTCAACCGTATCCGATTTCCCGTGGCTATCGTGCGCCGCACGCGTGAGGTGGTCGGTCCGAACTTCATAATCATCTATCGCTTGTCGATGCTCGATCTGATCGAAGGCGGCAGCACCTGGGACGAGGTCGTCGCGCTCGCGCAAGCCGTGGAAAGCGCCGGCGCGACGCTGATCAACACCGGCATCGGCTGGCACGAGGCGCGCATTCCCACCATCGCGCAAGCGGTGCCGCGCGGCGCATTCGCGTGGGCCACGCGGCGCCTCAAGGCGGCGGTGCACATCCCGGTCGTCGCATCGAATCGCATCAACGCACCGGAGATCGCCGAGGTGATCCTCGCCGGCGG
>VBCZ01000041.1:0-1315 GCA_005889025.1 Betaproteobacteria bacterium | reverse complement strand
GCAAGGTCGCGGTCGTCGGCGCGGGCCCCGCGGGGATGGCGAGCGCGTTGACTGCGGCCGAGCGTGGACACACCGTGACGCTCTTCGACGCGGCAGGCGAGATCGGCGGCCAGTTCAATCTCGCGCGGCGCATTCCCGGCAAGGAGGAGTTTGCCGAGACGCTGCGCTACTTCCGCACGCGTCTTGCGCAGCTTGGCGTGAAAATCGAATTGAACCGCCGCGTCGGCGCCGCGGAGCTGCGCGATTTCGACCACGTGATTCTCGCCACCGGCATCGTTCCGCGAACGCCTTCGATACCCGGCATCGACCATGACAAGGTCGCGAGCTATGTGGACATCGTCGAGGGGCGCAAGGTGGCGGGACGCCGCGTGGCGATCATCGGTGCCGGCGGCATCGGCTTCGACGTCGCCGAGTTTCTCACCGATGCCGACGCGCCCGACGGCCACGCGAGCGACGGGCGCGCCGACGATCCCGCCATCGCGGCATTCCGCGACGAATGGGGCATCGACGTGGAGCTGACGAAGCGCGGCGGCTTGCGGCCTCCGCACGAGAATCCGCCGCCGCGGCAGTTATGGCTGCTGCAGAGAAAGACCGAAAAAGTCGGTGCGGGGCTGGCCAAGACGACCGGATGGATACGCCGGACCTTGCTCAAGCGCCGCGGCGTGTCGATGCTCTCCGGCGCCGAGTACGAAAAGATTGACGACTCGGGATTGCATCTCAAAGTCGACGGCGAGCCGCTACTGCTCGACGTCGACACCATCGTCATCTGCGCGGGACAGGAGCCACGTCGCGAGCTGGTCGCGGATCTGGAAGCGGCGGGAATCAAGGCGAAGCTGATCGGCGGCGCGGACGTCGCGGTCGAGCTCGACGCCAAACGCGCGATCGATCAGGGAACGCGAGTCGCGTTGGAGCTTTGACGCGGTTGGGCCGCGGGTGCAGGCGCCACGAGGTCGGGACGGACCAAGCGGCGCACCCCCGTCGAGTACGCGGCGAGCACTTTCAGGGTCTCGAGCTTGGCCAGCATATGCTCGCCTTCGGCCACCGCGTACGCGACCACGAGCAGCAGCAAAGCCACCCAGGTCCCCGCCAGCACGGCGTGAAAGCGGGCGGTCACGATGGGACTTCGGCGCTGCCAATTGCGCGATCACTGCCGCGGCGCGGGCGAAGCGCGCGATCGACACGCTGCTCTTTGGAGTCCCGCTATTGGCAAACATCCCGCTGGATCTCACCGCAATGCCTGTGCCAATCCCATAACATAAAGAAAGATATTATGGAACAGGCACTTAAAGCCAAACCGTCGAATCCTGTCACCCGA
>VBCZ01000295.1 GCA_005889025.1 Betaproteobacteria bacterium | reverse complement strand
GGCGGACAAGCACTCGCGAGCTGACGCAGCCGTCAATTGTCGTGTTGAGTGCGGAACCTCCGCGTTAGCGCGTACCCTGGATGTCCCGGCTGTTGAGCGGCTGAATGGGGCGCGCATTCATCGGATAGACCTTGGCGAATCGCGCGATCTGGTCGGCCGAGACCTGCGTTGGGTTCTTCAACACGAACCAAGTCACGTTCTCGGTGCATGGCGGCGTCGTCAGCGAGCCCGCGAAAGTGTAATAGTCCTTTTTTTGCGGAAGCAGGCCGAGCGCATTGATCTTCACCGCATCCAGGACGTGCTCCTTACCCTTGTCCTGCGGGAGATTGCTCCAGAGCGTCTTGATCAAGGCGTTCTCCTTCCCTTCGTCGAGGAGGACGGCGACGATGGCGACCTTGCCGTCTTTGTCCCGGTGTACGAGATCAGCTTCCATGTCGTGGGCCTTGCCGGAGATTTTTTCCTCGCCCGGTCTATGGAAACGGAACTCGACCAGCTCGTATTGACTGCCTCCGACGATGAGAAAGCTTCCGGGGGCATAGTTGACCTGGATCGTGTGGCCGTCGTCGATGATCTTGAGCGGAGTCGGCTTATAGTTGAAAAGGAGCGACGCCAGGTCGCCTTTCCTTGCTTCGGCGTCGGGGATGTCGATTGGAGATTGGGTCGTCCCCTGCTTGCACAGAGCGAAGCTCTTCTCGAGAGTGCTCCATTTCGCCGGACCGGTGGCGCCTGCATAGGTCCAGCGTCCGGCGTCCGCAGCCGGGCTCACGCCAGCGGCGCTCGCAATGCCGATGGCCACGATTATCCTCAGAAGCTCCTTGAAGAGCCGCTCCATCGCATCCTCCATCCTGTGGGTCGTGTATTACGAAAGCCGATCGGCCTTGCCGCGAGGCCTGGTTCACCCCAGCAAGTCCGCTGCCGCCTTTTTTCCGCGTCCGTTGCGCGCGGACTAGAAGTCTTCGCGCGCCACTTTCTTCCCGAAGCGATCGAGCACCGGCTTGAGATAGCGCCCGGTGTAGCTGCCGGCAACGTTGGCGACATGCTCAGGGCTTCCTTCGGCGATGATGTTTCCGCCTCCGGCGCCGCCCTCGGGTCCGAGGTCGATGATCCAATCGGCGGTCTTGATCACATCGAGGTTGTGCTCGATCACCACGACCGTGTTGCCATGGTCGCGCAGACGATGGAGAACCGTGAGGAGCATTTCGATATCGTGGAAATGCAGTCCCGTCGTCGGCTCATCGAGAATGTAGAGCGTGCGGCCGGTGTCGCGCTTCGACAGCTCGAGCGCGAGCTTGACTCGCTGCGCCTCGCCGCCGGAGAGCGTCGTCGCCGATTGCCCCAGCGTGATGTAACCCAAGCCCACGTCGAGCAGGGTGGAAAGCTTGCGCGCCACCACCGGCACGGGCTCGAAGAACGCATAAGCCTGCTCGACGGTCATCGACAGCACGTCATGGATGTTCTTGCCTTTGTACTGGATCTCCAGCGTCTCACGGTTGTAGCGCTGCCCGTGGCATACGTCGCACGGGACGTACACGTCGGGCAGAAAATGCATCTCGACCTTGATCAGGCCGTCGCCCTGACACGCCTCGCAGCGGCCGCCCTTGACGTTGAACGAGAACCTCCCCGGTCCATAGCCGCGCTCCCGAGCCTCCTTGACCTGCGCGAACAGCTCGCGGATCGGCGTGAACAGTCCCGTATACGTTGCCGGATTCGAGCGCGGCGTGCGGCCGATCGGACTCTGGTCGACGCTGATGACCTTGTCGTAGTGCTCGAGCCCTTCCAGCTCTGTAAAAGGCGCGGGCTCGGTGCTGCTGCCGTACAAATGTCGCGCAACCGCGTGATACAGCGTGTCGTTGATCAAGGTCGACTTGCCCGAGCCGGAGACGCCGGTCACGCAAACAAACAAGCCGACCGGCAGCTTCAGCGTCACGCTCTTGAGATTGTTGCCCGTGGCGCCGGCGATGGTCAGCGCCCGGTTCATGTCGGCCTTGTGACGCTGGGCAGGCATCGGTATCTGCCGATGACCGGCCAGATACTGTCCTGTCAGCGAATGCGCCGCGCGGCGAATTTCCTCCGGCGTTCCCTGCGCGACGATCTGCCCGCCGTGCTCGCCCGCCCCGGGCCCCATGTCGACGACGTGGTCGGCTGAAAGAATGGCCTCCTGATCGTGTTCGACCACGATCACACTGTTGCCGAGGTCGCGCAGATGCTTGAGCGTGGTCAACAGGCGATCATTGTCTCGCTGATGGAGTCCGATCGAAGGCTCGTCGAGGACGTACATCACCCCGGTGAGACCCGACCCGATCTGCGACGCGAGCCTGATGCGCTGCGCCTCGCCGCCGGAGAGTGTTTCCGCCGATCGATCGAGCGAGAGATAATCGAGACCGACGTTGTTCAGGAATTGCAGGCGGCTCACGATCTCCTTGACGATCTTGTCGGCAATCGCCTGCCTTTGTCCTTCGAGCTTCATGCCGCGGAAGAATTCACCCGTTTGCTTGAGCGGCCAGTTGCTCACTTCGAAAATCGCGCGCTCGTTTCCGGGCGGGCCCACCTTGACGTGACGTGCCTCGCGCCGCAGTCGAGTGCCGTCGCACTCCGGACATGGTTTGGAGTTGAGATACTTGGCGAGCTCTTCGCGCACCATGATCGAATCGGTCTCGCGATAGCGACGTTCGAGGTTGGGGATGATGCCTTCGAATGCATGCTCGCGCACCATCGGCTTGCCGCGGTCGGACAGATACTGAAACGCTATTTTTTCCTTGTCGCTGCCATAAAGAATCATCTGCTGCACACGCTCGGGCAGGCGGTCGAAGCCTTTCTCCAGGTCGAAACCGAAGTGCTTGGCAAGGCTTTGCAACATCTGGAAGTAAAACTGATTGCGCCGGTCCCAACCCTTGATCGCGCCCGAAGCAAGCGATAACTGGGGAAACGCGACTACCCTCTTCGGATCGAAAAAACTGATCGATCCAAGCCCGTCGCAGCGCGGGCACGCTCCCATCGGGTTGTTGAACGAAAAAAGGCGTGGCTCGAGCTCTTGCAAGGAATAGCTGCAGATCGGGCAGGCGAACTTGGCGGAGTAAAGGTGCTCCGCACCGGAGTCCATTTCGACGGCGATGGCGCGCCCGTCTCCGTTTCGCAGCGCGGTCTCGAACGATTCGGCGATGCGTTGCTTGAGGTCGGGCCGGACGCGCAGCCGGTCGACGACCACCTCGACGGTATGCTTCTGGTTCTTGGTGATCCTGGGCAGCGCGTCGATTTCGTGCACGCTTCCGTCGATGCGCACGCGGACGAAGCCCTTGGCGCGGAGCTCCGCAAAAAGCTCGGCTTGCTCGCCCTTGCGATTGGCCACGATGGGCGCGACGATCATCAACCGAGTCTCTTCGGGAAGCATCAATACCGCGTCGACCATCTGCGAGATCGTCATCGATGTGAGCTTCTGCTCGGGATGGTCGGGACAGTAGGGCTCGCCGACGCGGGCGTAGAGCAGCCGCAGATAGTCGTGAATCTCGGTCACCGTTCCGACGGTCGACCGCGGATTATGCGAGGTCGCCTTCTGCTCGATCGAAATCGCCGGCGACAGCCCCTCGATCAGATCGACGTCGGGCTTCTCCATAAGCTGAAGGAACTGACGTGCGTACGCGGAGAGCGATTCGACGTAGCGCCGCTGGCCTTCGGCGTAGAGCGTGTCGAAGGCGAGCGAGCTCTTGCCCGAACCGGAAAGTCCGGTCATGACGATCAGCCTGTGTCGTGGCAGATCGAGGTTGATGTTCTTGAGGTTATGCGTTCGTGCGCCGCGAATGCGGATGTATTCCATACGGTGCGAAGGTCTTGGACAACCTGCTAATATACTCCTTTTCGATCGCTCCTTCTAAGCCCGATTTTAGGAAGCGACACTGTCGCAGCGGACCGCCGCAGCCCGCCGCCTCCACGGCTACTCGCTCCTTTGCATCGGACAAGCGGCCGATGTCGAAGTGCGACGCGCCGGCATACAATCCAGACACACGTTTAAGGAAATCCTCATGGCATCAGTCAACAAGGTGATTCTGGTCGGCAACCTCGGACGCGATCCCGAGACGCGGTACACCACCGGTGGCGAAGCAGTGACCAACATTTCGATCGCGACCACCGACACCTGGAAGGACAAGAGCGGAGAGAAGCAGGAGCGCACCGAATGGCATCGCGTCGCATTCTTCGGCAAGCTCGCCGAGATCGCAGGCGAGTATCTGAAGAAGGGCAGCCAGGTGTATGTCGAAGGTCGCCTGCAGACCCGCAAATGGCAGGACAAGGAAGGTCAGGATAAATACACCACCGAAATCATCGCCGACCGCATGCAAATGCTGGGGAGCCGCAGCGGCAGCGGCGGAGGCGACGCGCCCGAGCGCGCGACAAGCACGGCGGGCGCGAGCGCCAGCGCCTCGAGCCGGAGCGGCGGCGCGCCTGCAAAGAAGAACGTCGACGACCTGGACGACGATATACCGTTCTAGTCTCGCGAATCAGAAATTCGCGACATATTTCTTTC
>VBCZ01000293.1 GCA_005889025.1 Betaproteobacteria bacterium | reverse complement strand
GCGAGTATTGCCGACCCCGCCGGTAAGCCGCAGCGCATACGCTTCGTTCCTGCGCACTGGACATCGTGGTACGACCACTGGCTGGCCAACGTTCACGACTGGTGCATTTCTCGCCAGCTTTGGTGGGGGCATCGCATTCCGGCATGGTATGACGACGCCGGCAATATTTTTGTGGCGCGCAATGCCGCAGAAGCCGCAAAGCGTTCCGGAAAGCCTGTCTCCTCGCTACGGCAGGACGAGGATGTGCTCGACACGTGGTTCTCTTCCGCGCTCTGGTGCCACTCGACGCTCGGCTGGCCGGAGAAGACGCCCGAGCTCGAGACGTTCCTTCCCAGCTCGGTTCTGGTCACGGGTTTCGACATCATTTTTTTCTGGGTCGTGCGCATGGTCATGATGACGACCTATTTCACCGGCAAGATTCCGTTCCGGGAAGTGTACATCAATTCGATCGTGCGCGACGAGGAAGGACAGAAGATGTCGAAGTCCAGGGGCAATATCCTCGACCCGCTGGATCTCATCGACGGCACGACGGTCGACGCACTGGTGAAAAAGCAGACCTACGGGCTGGTGCTCGAGAAGCAGCGCGAGGCGATCGAAAAGCGCACGCGCCGACAGTTTCCCGACGGCCTTCCGGCGTTCGGCGCCGACGCCGTCCGATTTACCTTCGCGAGCCTGGCGACGTTCGGCCGCACGTTGAATTTCGATCTTTCGCGATGCGAGGGCTATCGCAACTTCTGCAACAAGCTGTGGAACGCATCGCGTTTCGTCCTCATGAACGTCGACGGCAAGGATGTCGGGCTGGATGAGAGCCGGCCCGTGACACGATCGATCGCCGATCGCTGGATCGTTGCCGAGTTGCAGAGCGTCGAGGAGGAAGTCAACAAGCAGCTTGCGGAGTACCGCTTCGATCTCGCAGCGAAGGCGATCTACGGCTTCGTATGGAACGAATACTGCGATTGGTACGTCGAGCTCGCCAAAGTCGACCTTGCCCGCGGAGACGATGCCGCGCAGCGCGGCACGCGCCGCACGCTGGTACGAGTGCTCGAGACCATTTTACGCCTGGCACATCCGGTCATTCCCTTCATCACCGAGGAGCTCTGGCAGACGATCGCGCCGCTGGCGGGCAAGCGCGGGGAATCGATATCGGTTCAAGCCTATCCGCGTGCGGATCCAGAGAAACGCGATGAGGCCGCGGCGAGCGAGATCGCGTTGCTAAAGGAAGTCGTGTCGAACGCTCGTGAGATGCGCGTCGAAGCCAGAGTGCAGCCTGGCGAGCGCGTCGGCCTCGCGATTGCGACGACGGCTTCCACGGCCGAGCGCGTGCGTGCATTGAACGAGTATCTTTCGGCACTGGCGCGTTTGTCGCAGGTGAACATCAGAGCGGGAACAAGCGCGCCGGGATTCGACGGAGCGCCTTCCCGAATACTTGCGGCGTACGACACCCATATTCAGCTGGAGATTAAAGTCGATCCTGCCGCCGAACGCGAACGCTTGCTCAACGAAAGAGCCCATGTCGATCGGGAGCGGGAGAAGACCAAGGCCAAGCTCGCCAACGAGCGCTTTGTAACTCGTGCGCCGGCGCACGTCGTAGCTCAGGAGCGTGAGCGTCTTGCCAGCTCGGAGGCCACGCTCGCCAAGCTCGACGCGCAGATCGCCCGGGTCTCGCCTGTCAATCAGCCAAGCCGGACGCAATAGCCGGTTACTTCCTCTCGGTCGTGGTAGAGCTGCTTGAAGCGCAGCGAATAGCGATGCCGCCGGCGGTCGAGCGCATCGCCTATGAGCGCTTCGCAGCGCCGTACTTCATCGTAGCGTTTTTTCATCGGCAGCTTGAGGTTGAAGATGGTCCTGCGACAGTGGCCTGCGGCGATCCAATCGGCGACCAGCGCGGCGATGCGGGAGGGCTTCTCGATGATGTCGCACACCANNNNCCGTCTGCCTGAACGTGCAGGACGAGCGGATCGGAGCGCACGGCACCTCGCAGCGCCGCATTGTCGACGGCGGTGACGCGCAATCCGCGCTCGGCGAGCTGCCAAGTCCATCCGCCCGGCGCCGCGCCGAGGTCGACTGCGCGCATTCCCGGTCGAAGCAGGTCCGCGCGCTCGTTCTCGCCGAGAAAGAACAGGAACGCTTCCGCGAGCTTGATCGACGATCGCGAGGGGGCTGCCCGCGGCATTTTGAGGCGCGGAATCCCCATCGGCCACTCGCTTCCGGTCTCGCTTGCGCTGGTGCCGGCAAATACCTCCGATGGGCTCGAAAACAGAACGTGCAGGCGGGGCTTTCGCTCATCCCCGAGGGTTAGCAGACCCGCGCTCGACGCCGCGGCCTGAAGCAACGGCGCCATTCGTCGACAAAAAGCCGATACGGTCTTGCCTTCGTTGGTGTCGGCCACCTCGAGCCACACCGCGCTGAAAGGCGGATCCAGGGCTCGCGCAAGCGCGAGCAAAGGCGTGACGCGATCGCGATCGGGCAGGGGATGGGGTCCCGTGCCGACAAAAAGCGAGCGGGCAAAGATGGGCGGGCAGTCGAGAATCGCGCGTTCCCAGCGACGAGCATCGAAACTGTCGACGCCGGCTGCGATGAACGCGCGCCGGGGCGTCTCGCCCATTTTGATCGATACGCCGGCGGCTACCGTGAGCCGGCGTAGATCGGCTGCGCATTCGCGCTCGAATCCCGCGCGGCAGTGAGCGACGACGATAGTGCTCATGCGACGAACACGCTGTCACCGGAGGAACACGAAGCCGATGCCGTCGCGCCTGGAAGATTCAGGCGCAACATGACTTGCGCGATGCCGCTCAGACCTTTTCGGATTCCTTCGCGGGTCGGCGCAGGAGCAGCGCCGCGACTGGCCGATTCAGCCGTCGCGAATGATGCGCTGGCGCATTCGAGGCGAGCGCCGCCGCCGCGCGCGATTGCTCAGGTTTCCGCGCGATCAGCGGCTGGTCCGGATTGAGATCGTCGACCACGCGGTGGTCGACGCGTCCTCGCGACCGATCGTCGACCACGCGGTCGATTCGCTCGCGCGGCTCTGCTGGGCGCTGCTGCGGGCGCTTCGCGCGTGGCGATTCGCGGGACGTGCGGCGTGCGGGTGGCGACTCGCTTGCGACGGTAAATCCGTCGACCGGCAGCACCGGAATCGTGCGCTTGAGCAAGCGCTCGATTTCGACGAGCAGCTTCTCCTCGTCGGGAGCGCAGAACGATATCGCCTGGCCGGTTGCGCCGGCTCGGCCGGTGCGGCCGATGCGATGGATATAGTCTTCGGGCACGTAAGGGAGCTCGTAGTTGATGACCAGCGGCAGATCGTCGATATCGAGGCCGCGCGCCGCGACGTCGGTCGCGACCATCACCTGAACCTTCGCGCCTTTGAAGTCGTCGAGCGCTTCCAGGCGAGCCAGCTGGCTCTTGTCGCCGTGAATCGCGGTTGTCTTGAGCCCGTCCTTTTCCAACTGGCGCGCCAGGCGCGACGCGCCGTGCTTGGTGCGCACGAAGCAAAGCACTTGCCACAGATCGCGGGATTGAACGATGTGGGCCAGAAGCCGCCGTTTCTGGTCGGTGGGAAGCTTGTAGACACTCTGCGCGACGGTTTCGGCTGCTGTGTTGCGGCGCGCGACCTCGATGAGAATAGGCGCATTGAGCAGCTGGTCGGCGAGTTTTTTGATCTCGTTGGAAAACGTCGCCGAGAACAAAAGATTTTGCCGCTTCGCGGTCGCAGGCAGCAGCGACATGATGCGTTTGATATCGGGAATGAATCCCATATCGAGCATGCGGTCGGCCTCGTCGAGAACAAAGATCTCCACTTGGCCCAGATTGATCGACTTCTGCTCGATGTGATCGAGCAGCCGGCCCGGCGTCGCCACGAGTATTTCCACGCCCCCGCGGACGATGGGCAGCTGCGCTCGAATGTCGACGCCGCCGAATACCACCGTCGAACGCAGTCCGGTGTATTTGCCGTAGCTCCGGATGGCTTCCTCGACCTGAATCGCCAGCGTTTGCGGCGGGGAGAAACTTTTGCAGGATCGGCAGGGCGAAGACTGCCGTCTTCCCTGTCCCTGTCTGCGCGCCCCCCATCACGTCGAGGCCCTTGAGGATGGGAGGAATGGCCTGGACCTGGATCGGCGTTGGCGTGGTGTATCCCGCTTCGGTCACGGCACGGATCAACTCCGGCCGCAGGCCGAGCTGATCGAAGCTCGAGCTGTTGCTCATCTTTTGGTGACTCCTGGCGCGGCCCGCTCGCGCATTGCGCGAAGCTCCGGTCCAGGCAGCGAACATTGCTGTGAAGCGGGAAAGTCGATCGCGTTGAAAACGCGGCCGGCGCACCCCGCTGGGGAATCGGCGGTGACCGGAACGGCCGCCGAATGATTTGGATTGTAGGGCTAAATACCGGATTT
>VBCZ01000292.1 GCA_005889025.1 Betaproteobacteria bacterium | reverse complement strand
TTGGCATGCCGGCGTCCGCGCTGAAGTACGCGGAGCCTGAGCACAACCTGAAAGTCGACCCGTCCATGCCGAGCTGGCAGCCGGGCGAGGTCAAGAGCGAGCCGGAGGAGGAGCTGAACCTTGTCGGCGCCGACATCATGGACGAGATCGCGCTGGGTTGGGTAAAGATCTACCGCAAGCAGTATCCACGTCTCAGTCTCACGATGGACTTGCGCGCTTCCGGCGCGGGTGCCCCGGGCCTCGTTTCCGGCAAGGGCGACCTGGCCCCCGTCGGCCGTGAGATGTTTCCGGCGGAAGAAAAGTCCTTCGTCGACAAGTACGGCTACAAGCCGACGCCGATCCGCGTCGCGACCGGCAGCGTCGGTTCGCTGGGCAAGACCGCGTCGAGCGTGATCCTGGTCGACAAGGACAACCCGATCGATTGCCTGAGCCTGCCGCAGCTCGACGCGATCTACTCGAAGACGCGCAAGCTCGGCTACAAGGAAGTCAAGACCTGGGGCGACCTCGGCGCCACGGGAGAGTGGGCCAGCCGCCCGATCCATCTCTACGGGCTCAAGCCGGTCAACGGCATCGAGCAGTACTTCAAGTGGGTGGCGATGGACGGTGGCGAGTACAAGGACAACATCCAGTTCGTGAAGAGCAAGGGCTTCACGCATGCATTCACGGTGGCGGCTGAGGATATGGCGACTCACCCGGGCGGGCTCACCTACGCGCTGATGGCCAACGTCACGCCTAATGTGAAAGTGCTCAAGCTCTCCTGGAAGGACGGCGACACCTGCTACGCGCCGAACGTCGAGAACGTCTACTCGCACAAGTATCCGTTCAGCAGGTATGTCTACATCTACGTGAACAAGGCGCCAGGCAAGCCGCTGCCGCCCAAGGTGAAGGAGTTCCTGAAACTCGTGCTCAGCAAGGAGGGTCAGCAAGTGGTCGCCGACGAGCGCGTGTTCATTCCGCTGCAGCCCGAGGTCGTGAAAGAGGAGCTGCGCAAGCTGGAATGACGCAGGTCCTTGAGTTCCTCCGTGGCATTGGGCCTCATTCATCGGGGCCCCTTTTTTTCCACGGAGGACCGGCTCGTGCATCCCTGGAGATGGAGGAAACGTGAATAAGGTAATTTGTAGCGTCGCTGCGGCGTTGGTTGCATTAGCCACCGCGCTGGCTTCAGGTCCTTCACTGGCGCAGCAGCCGCAATCGGCGGACACAGAAAAGGCTCTGCGTGCACAAACCGACCGGGCCAGGGTCATCTACGAGCGCGGGAGGGCAGCGCATTACACCCAGAAGTTCGACTTGAGCGGAATGCCACACTACGTGCCGAAGCAACGGCTCACGGGCTGGATCCGCCTCCACGGCAACAACTACTTGAGCGACGGAATGCTCGGCGAGCTATGGCAGCAGGGGTTTGCCAAGTACCAGCCCGGCATCCGCATCTCGTATTTTCTGCCAACCTCGGCACTGGCCTTTGCCGCGCTGTATTACGACCAAGCCGACCTCGTGATGGGGCACAGGCCGGGCTTCTACGACCTGCTCGCCTACGAGCGCGTCAAGAGCTTCGATCCGACCGAGATTACCGCGGTGACGGGATCATTCGACGTCGGCGGCTGGGAAAATTCCCTCACCATTCTGGTAAACGAAGACAATCCGCTCAAATGCATCAACATGGAGCAGCTAGATGCGGTATTCGGCGCGGCGCGCGACGGCGGCTGGGCGGGAACGAACTGGCACTCGGACTGGGCGCGGGGTCCCGAAAAGAATATCCGCACCTGGGGCCAGTTGGGATTGACGGGAGAATGGGCGGACGAGCCGATCAACGTGTACGGATTCAGCATCCGCTACAACACGGCCACGGACTTCGCCGACAAGGTGCTCAAGTCGAGCGACAAATGGAACGAGAACATCCACGCCTACGGCAATATCGTGAACCCCGACGGCTCGCGCTATATCGAGGCGGACCAGATCACCGACAACCTGGGCAAGGACCGCTACGGTATCGCCTATAACCGCTTCAGGGGCGACCGCGCCAAGGCGAAGCGCCTGGCCGTCGCCGCCGGCGAAAGCAAGGCCTGCGTCGAGCACACGATAGACAACGTCCAGAACCGGACCTATCCGCTCTACAACGAGCAGTATTTCTATACGAGCGTCAAGCCCGGCATGGCGATGGATCCCAAGGTGAAGGAGTTCCTGCGCTATGTCCGCAGCCAGGAAGGGCAGGCGGACGTGATGCGGGACGGCAAATATCTTCCGCTCACCGGCGAAGTCGTCCAAGCGCAGCTAAAGAAGCTGGAGTAGCCGGTTGCGGTACCCGCTCATCGCCATCGCGGGCCTGCTCCTTACGACCGGTCGGTTGCTCGCGTCCGATCTCACGGTGGATGCGAGGCTGCCATCCTATGAGCCGAGCGCCTCCGTCAGCGGTGAAATCGTCTGCGCCGGCAACCACGCCACCGACGACGTGCGCCTGCGCAACGACACGCATCTCACGACGGATGCATTCGACGTGGCGATCGCTGCGGGCGATATCGACCTCATCCCGTGCGCGCGGGAGCTCGTGCCATCGGAAACCGAGCGGCTCACGAAGCAGCTGGGTGGCCCTCCCCTTGTGGTGGCTGTGGCGACCGGCAGCTATGCAACCAAGATCGGCACGCATGCGCTTGCGTTTTATGTGAACGCCGCGAATCCGCTGGAGCGGATCTCGATCAGCCAAATCCGGGAAATCTATGCTCCGGGCGGCCGGATCACCAAATGGGGCCAGCTCGGCCTCGGCGGTGAATGGGCGGAAGCGCCGATTCACGTCTTCAGCGTGCCCATCTCCGATCCGAACGGCAATCCGCTGGGGATCATCAACTACCTTCAGAAACGCGTTTTTGGAGACAAGACCGGATTGCGAAGGAGCATTTACCAGGTGGACAGCAACGGTCCCGCGCTGGAGCAGCACATGCTCAACAGGATTGTCCGGGAAGTGGCTCGCGATCGCTACGCCATCGGCTTCAGCGGGTTCGCGTTCGGCGCGCCGGGCGCCAGGACGCTCTCCGTGGCGGAGACCGACAACGGGCCCTGGTACAAGGGCACCCACGACGAAGTCGCGAGCCGCAAGTATCCATTTACCCGCACGATCTACCTTGGCGTCAACCAGCCTGTCGGAAAACCACTGCGCCCCGCGGTGCGCGAATTTCTCCGCTTCATCCTGAGCCGTGAAGGTCAAGAGATTTTCACCGAGGGCGTCGAAAAATATCTGCCGCTTACGGCGGATGTGGCGGCCGTCGAACGCGCGAAGCTCGATTGATCGTAAGCGCAAGCCGGCGAACCACGCCGTCCTACCGGGGTCAAATGCGCACGCCAAGCACCCGGAGTTGTCCGATGCGGATCAAGCGAGTTTTCATCTCAGCAGCGGCGATCGCCTTCATCGCGCTGCCGCTTCATGCGGCGGTCACGGTTTCGTACGGAGACCCGGATAGTTTCACCGATGCGGGAGACCGCAACAACGATCCGCGGCAGGTGATGCTCAGCCTCGAGCAATTCCTGAAGCAGCTGGGAAGTCGTTACTTGCCCGCGCAAAGCAATCTGACGATCGAAGTGCGCGACCTCGACCGTGCGGGACGGCCCCGCATGAACCTTCCGACGGAAATCCGCATCGTCACCGGCAAGGCCGACATGCCGTGTATCGATATCGATTACACGCTCGAGGTCGATGGCACAGTCTCACCGTCGCGGCACGAGCGAATCTGCGACCCGGATTATCTGCGAAGCCTGGAGCCGCAATACTCCGAGCACGACCCCCTGGTTTACGAAAAGAGGATGCTCGAACATTGGTTCCGTGAGCGGTTCGCGAAGCCCTTGCCGTCGCGCTGACTTATTTGCACTGCCAGGACGTCGCTCGGGAAAACTCAGCGTGGTGGCCGATGCTCGACGAAGCGCGCTTTGAACCACTCATCAAGCATTCTTTTTTCATAAGGTAGCGAAACGGAAGAGTACTCGCGGTCGATGCGCCGCAAGTACGCCATGTCGGCGATGGTTTCGTGCACCG
>VBCZ01000294.1:3461-7750 GCA_005889025.1 Betaproteobacteria bacterium | reverse complement strand
CGCCGAACGCTTGATTCCGTTCGATATCGTCCCGAGGATCATTCATGCCGAGGAGTGGCGCAAGCTTGAGGATGGCTTGAAGCAACGCGTCAAGGCCCTCAATCTTTTTCTGCACGACATCTATCACGATCACAACATTCTCAAGGCGGGCGTGATCCCCGCCGATCGTGTGCTCGGAAATACGCAATACCGACGCGAGATGCAGGGCATGGACGTGCCCGGCGGGATCTACGCCCACATCGCCGGCGTCGACCTCGTTCGCGCAGGCGATGGCGACTACTACGTGCTCGAGGATAACCTGCGCGTGCCGTCCGGCGTTTCCTACATGCTCGAGAACCGCAAGATGATGATGCGGCTTTTCCCCGAGCTCTTTGCCACGCAATCGATCAGACCCGTCGAGCATTATCCGGACGTGCTGCTGGAGAACCTCCGCGGGGTTGCGCCGGCAGGCGAGGAAACGCCGACTGTCGCGGTCCTCACCCCGGGTGCCCACAACTCCGCGTATTTCGAGCATGCCTTCCTCGCCCAGCAAATGGGTGTCGAGCTGGTCGAAGGCCAGGACTTGTTCGTGCAGAACGACTCGGTCTATATGCGCACGACGCGCGGTCCCCAACGTATCCACGTGTTGTACCGTCGCGTCGACGACGACTTCCTCGACCCTCGCGCGTTTCGCCCCGATTCGATGCTGGGCGTCCCGGGACTGTTTTCGGCTTACCGCGCGGGGCGGGTCACCCTGGCGAACGCGATCGGAACGGGCGTTGCCGACGACAAGTCGATCTATCCGTTCGTACCCGAAATGATCCGCTTTTACATGACCGAAGAGCCTGTCCTGAAAAACGTCCCCACATATCAGTTGCACAAGGAAGAGGACCTGCACTATTGCCTTGAACACCTGGCCGAGCTGGTGGTCAAGGAGGTCCACGGCGCAGGCGGCTACGGCATGCTTGTCGGATCCGCGGCGAGCGCGGCCGAGCGCGAAGCGTTTCGCGTGCGCATCCTCGCGCAGCCGGACAAATACATCGCGCAGCCGACGCTGTCGCTATCGACGTGCCCAACGTTCACGACGTCCGGACTGGCGCCGCGCCATATCGACTTGCGTCCCTATGTGCTCTCCGGCACGACCGTGAACCTCGTCCCCGGCGGACTGACGCGAGTCGCGCTGCGGGAAGGGTCCCTGGTCGTGAACTCATCGCAGGGGGGCGGCACCAAGGACACGTGGGTCACGGCGAACTGATGGGTGCGCTGAAACGCCCGGGACAATTGAAGCTTCGATAGGACAGCCATGCTTTGCCGCACGGCAAACGAGCTTTACTGGATGGGACGGCATATCGAGCGCGCGGAGAACGTGGCGCGTCTGCTCGACGTCACCTATCGCATGGCGCTGCTGCCTTATGAGGTAGTCGAGCCCGGCCTTGCATGGGCCGAGCCCTGGGCGGTGCCGCTGATCACCTCCGGCCTCGCCACGTCCTTTTACGAGCGTTTTCAACAGCTGTCGGCCGAAAACGTGCTCCGCTTCATGATCCTCGATCCCGCCAACGCGTCATCGATATTCTGCTGCCTGCGCGCAGCGCGCGAATCGGCCCGATCGGTGCGCGGCGCGATCACTTCCGAGATGTACGAGGACCTGAATTCGGCGTGGCTGGAGATGCGCCTGCACGACTACAACCGGGTTCAGGCCGCGGGCGTGTCCGGGTTCCTGGATTGGGTCAAGATGCGCTCGCACCTGTTCCGCGGCGTCACTTTCGGGACCATGCTCCGCGACGAAGCCTATCATTTCATCCGCCTCGGGACGCACATCGAGCGAGGGGACAATACAGCGCGCATCCTGGACGTCAAGTACCACACCCTGCTGCCGTCGGCGGCGGACGTTGGGGGCGCCGTGGATTATTATCAATGGAGCGCCCTGCTGCGCTCGGTGTCGAGCTTCGAGTCGTACCGCAAGATCTACAGCGATGTCATCACGCCGCGGCGTGTGGCCGAGCTGCTGGTCCTGCGCGAGGATATGCCCCGGTCCTTGCACTCGTGCATGAATTTCATCCACGAGACACTGGAAGTGCTTTGCGACGACCACTCCAAAGAGCTCGAGCGTGCAGCGGGCGAGCTGCATGCGAAGCTCCACTACGGGCGTACCGACGACATCATCAAGCAGGGTTTGCACGAATACCTCATGGACTTCCTCGACCGGATCTACGAACTCGGCGCCGAGATCAACAAACACTTTCTCGTCCCGACCTATTAGGGATGACGGCCATGCTTCCGATAGAATCGTTCCTTTGTACCGGTGCGGGTCCGCTTCCGAAATGACTTATTGTGTTGCCATGTCGCTCGACGCCGGCATGATTTTCGCGTCAGACTCTCGGACCAATGCCGGCGTGGACCAGGTCGGCAAGTTCTCCAAGATGCGCGTGTTCACCCGCACCGGCGATCGCGTCATCGTCACCCTGTCCTCCGGCAACCTTTCGATCACACAGAACGCGCTCAACGTTCTCGAGCAGCGGTCGCGCGCCGGTGACAGTCAATTACAGCTCTGGAACGCCACTTCGATGTTCGACGTGGCGCGTCTGGTCGGCGATTCGCTGCGCGAAGTCAGAACGCGCGACGGGCCCTATCTCCTGCAGAACAACATCGACTCCCACGCCCATTTCATCGTCGGAGGACAGCTGCGGGGCGAGCCACCGCGCCTTTTCGAGGTGTATAGCGAAGGTAACTTCATCGAGGCTACGCCCGACACCTGCTATTTTCAGATCGGCGAGTCCAAATACGGCAAGCCGGTGATCGACCGCGTCATTACCCGGTCGACAGGGCTGCTCGAGGCGACCAAGTGTACGATCGTGTCGTTCGACTCGACCATGCGGTCGAACATCTCGGTGGGCCTCCCGATCGACCTCATCGTTTACAAGACCGATACCTTCAAAGTCGCTCTGCAGAAGCGGATCGAGGAATCCGATCCGTATTTCCAGATGGTGCACTCGCAATGGGGCGAGGGCTTGCGGCGGGTCTTCGCGGAACTGCCGAATCCGGACTGGCACTAAACCCGCGCATGGCGATCCGCGTCGCGCTCCAGCATCGCACCAGGTACGAATTCGACCGCTTCGTCACGCTTTCGCCGCATGAAGTGCGTCTGCGTCCGGCGCCGCACTGCCGGACGCCCATCGTCGGCTATTCGCTCAACGTCGAACCCGCGCAGCATTTCCTAAACTGGCAGCAGGATCCCTACGGGAACTGGGTCGCGCGCCTGATGTTCCCGGAGCGCGCGCGGCACCTCGAACTCGTCGTCGACCTCGTCGCCGACATGACCGTCATCAACCCTTTCGATTTCTTCGTCGAGCCGTACGCGGAGTCGTTTCCGTTCGCCTATGCGCCCGCACTTGCCAAGGAATTGATTCCATTCCTTGAGACCTCGACGGGCGCGCCGCGGCTGGAAAAGTGGCTGCAGGACTTCCGGGCGACGATTGCGCCGGGCGAGAACACCGTGACCATGCTGGTGCGCCTCAACCAGCAGCTGCAAAAGGAGATCCGGTATCTGGTGCGGATGGAGGCCGGCGTGCAACTTCCCGATGAAACGCTGGAGCGCGCGTGCGGGTCATGTCGCGACAGCGGCTGGCTGCTCGTTCAGATCCTGCGCCGCCTGGGGCTCGCCGCGCGTTTCGTCTCCGGTTACCTGATTCAGCTGGTGGCCGACGTCAAGCCGCTGGACGGACCGCCAGGGCCGACCAGGGATTTCACCGACCTACATGCATGGGCCGAGGCGTATCTGCCGGGCGCAGGCTGGATCGGGTTCGATCCCACGTCCGGATTGCTCGCCGGCGAAGGCCACATTCCCCTCGCGTGCACCGCGGACCCGGGCAACGCCGCCCCGGTGGTCGGCTATACCGATGTGTGCGAAACCAAATTCAGTGTCCTCATGAGCGTGACGCGGGTACACGAGGATCCTCGCGTCACCAAGCCGTATACGCAAGAACAGTGGGCAACCATCGATGCGCTGGGCGAAAAGGTCGATGCGGCGCTCGTTGCGCACGATGTCCGGCTGACCCACGGCGGCGAACCGACTTTTGTTTCCATCGACGACATGGAAGGCGCGGAGTGGACGATCGCGGCGCTGGGCAAGAAAAAGCGGGAGCTTGCCGAAGCCCTGCTCATGCGGCTCAAGGCGAGGTTCGGGCGCTCCGGCTTGTTGCACGCCGGGCAGGGCAAATGGTATCCGGGCGAGGCGCTGCCGCGTTGGGCTCTGGGCGTCTACTGGCGCACCGATGGCGAGCCGCTCTGGCATGACGATTCATTGATCGCCG
>VBCZ01000294.1:0-3312 GCA_005889025.1 Betaproteobacteria bacterium | reverse complement strand
CATGACGATTCATTGATCGCCGACACCCGCACATCCGGGAAAACAGACCTCTCGCTGGCTCGCGATTTCGGGGGCGCGCTGGCGGTCGCGTTGAGATTGCCCCCCGAGCTCGTGCTGACGGCGTACGAGGACGTGCCGAAGCTGCTCTGGGAGGAGGCGGCCCTGCCTGTCAATGCCGATCCCTTGCAAGCTGATCTATCGAATCCCGAAGAGCGTTCTCGCCTTGCGCGCCTGCTGGCTGCCGGGCTCGACCGGCCGGCCGGCTTCGTGCTTCCGCTGAAAGCGGCGTCGCCGACCCGCGAACAGCGCGGCGCGCCGGTGTGGGAATCGAGTCCGTGGCCTTTGCGCCGCGAGCGGCTCTACGCGGTCGAAGGTGATTCCCCGTTGGGCCTGCGCCTTCCGCTGTCTTCGCTTCCGAAACTCCTGCCGGCAGAGATGGAGCTCGAATTTGCAGGCGATCCTTTTGCCCCGATCCCGCCCCTGCGCGGACGATCCGCGCTCAAGCCGGGGCCCGGACGCACACGAGGAAGCAAGCCGCGCGAAGTCGTCAAGACAGCGTTGGTCCTCCAGGTGCGCAACGGCCACCTCCACCTGTTCATGCCGCCGTTCAAGCGCATCGAGGATTACATCGCTTTGCTGGCGACAATCGAGGACACCGCCAGGGCCGTGCGAACGCCGGTCGCCATCGAAGGCTATGCGCCACCCCGCGACCCGCGCGTGCGTGTTCTCAATATCACGCCGGACCCGGGCGTGATCGAGGTCAACGTTCATCCGGCGTCATCCTGGCGCGAGTTGATGGCTACCACGACGACGCTGTACGAGGAAGCGCGCGAGGCGCGGCTGGGCACCGAAAAATTCATGCTGGATGGCCGCCATGCGGGCACAGGCGGGGGCAATCATGTCACCCTGGGCGGCGCCACGCCCACGGACAGTCCGCTTCTGCGACGTCCCGATCTGCTGCAAAGCCTGGTGACTTACTGGCAGAACCATCCCGCGCTGTCGTATCTCTTTTCCGGCCAGTTCGTGGGGCCGACCAGCCAGGCGCCTCGCGTCGACGAGGCGCGCGACGACAAGCTCTACGAGCTTGAAATCGCGTTTCAGCAGCTCGCGAAAAAGCATACTTTCAGCAAGAACGAATCGCTGCCATGGCTGGTCGATCGCTCCCTGCGGCATCTGCTGACCGATTTGACCGGCAATACCCATCGCGCGGAATTTTCCATCGACAAGCTGTATTCGCCGGACAGTCCAACGGGCCGCCTCGGGCTGCTCGAATTTCGCGCCTTCGAAATGCCGCCGCATCCGCAAATGAGCGCGGTGCAGATGCTGTTGCTGCGCGCGCTCGTAGCGCGTTTCTGGAAGGAACCGTATCGCGCGGGACTGATACGCTGGGGCACGGCGCTGCACGATCGCTGGATGCTGCCTCACTACGTCGCGGCCGACATGCGCGATGTCGTCGCAGAGCTCGGGCTCGCGGGCTATCCGTTCGCCAAGGAATGGTTCGACCCGTTCGTCGAATTTCGCTTTCCGCGCTTCGGGTCGGTTAGTTACGACGGGGTGACGCTGGAGCTTCGCCAGGCGATCGAACCGTGGCATGTGCTCGGTGAAGAAGTCTCGGGAAGCGCGATGTCGCGGTATGTCGATTCGTCGGTCGAGCGATTGCAGGTCAAGGTCGCGGGGGTGACCGAAGGGCGGCACACAGTGCTGTGCAACGGACGACGGCTGCCGTTGACGGCGACGGGCGTCCCGCGTGAATTTGTCGCCGGCGTGCGCTTTCGCGCATGGAGCCCGCCGTCGGCGCTGCATCCAACCATCGGAATTCATGCGCCCCTGGTATTCGACGTCGTCGATGCCTGGGCGTCCCGCGCGATAGGTGGCTGCACCTACCACGTGTCGCATCCGGGCGGCCGCAACTATGCGACCTTCCCTGTCAACGCCAACGAAGCCGAGGCGCGCCGCGTCGCGCGCTTCTGGTCTCACGGACACACGCCCGGCCCCATCGCGGTGCGCGATGAGCCGGTCAACCCCGCGCACCCCTCGACACTGGATCTGCGCTGGCAGCCGTGAGCGCGGTTCGAACGCGGTTTGCTCCGAGCCCGACCGGGCTGTTGCATCTCGGCAGCGCACGCACTGCACTTTTCGCGTGGGCCTTCGCCCGGCATCACGGGGGCAAATTCATCCTGCGCATCGAGGATACCGATGTCGAGCGCTCGACCCGCGAGGCGGTCGACGCGATACTCGATGGGATGCGATGGCTCGACCTCGACTATGACGAGGGGCCGATTTATCAAATGCAGCGCATGCCCCGATACAAGGAAGTGCTGGCCCAGATGCTCGAGCGCGGGCTTGCGTATCGCTGCTACATGTCTGCAGAGGAGCTCGACGCGTTGCGCGCGGCGCAAATGGCGCGCGGCGAAAAGCCTCGCTACGACGGGCGGTGGCGCCCCGAAAATCTGAAGCCCGGTCAGCTGCCGCCTGCCGGCATCCCGCCGGTCATACGGTTCAAGAATCCTCTCTCCGGCACCGTCGCGTGGGACGACCAGGTCAAGGGACCGATCGAGATCGACAACACCGAGCTCGACGACCTCGTGATCGCGCGCAGCGACGGGACGCCAACCTACAATTTCTGCGTCGTTGCCGACGATATCGACATGCGCATCACGCACGTCATCCGCGGCGACGACCACGTCAACAACACGCCGCGGCAAATCAACCTGATGCGCGCGCTGGGGACCGATCCGCCGATTTACGGGCACTTGCCGACGGTACTCGGCGCCGATGGCACAAAACTGTCCAAACGGCACGGCGCGGTCGGCGTCATGCAGTATGCCGAGGAGGGCTTTCTGCCCGAGGCCATGGTCAACTTTCTCGCAAGGCTCGGCTGGTCGCATGGCGACGACGAGATATTCGACCGCGCCGAGCTCGTGCGATGGTTCGATGTCTCGCACGTCAACCCGGCGCCGGCGAGAGTCGACGCGGACAAATTACGATGGCTCAACCACGAGCACATCAAGCGCCTCACAGAAGCAGACCTTGGATCGCGTCTCGCGCCGTACTTGCAGCGATCGGGTCTCGAAGTGGCAGACGGCCCCGATCCCGTGGCGGTCGCGGCGCTGCTTCGTGACCGCGCCGCGACGCTCTCGGAAATGGCTGATGCCGCGCATTATTTCTACGCCACACCGCATCCGTTGGCGCAAAAAGTCGCCGAGCAGGTCAACGATGCGAATCGACCGGCGCTCGCCGAGTTGTACGATGAATTCGCGTCACTCGACTGGCAGCGCGACGCCATCGGCGCGGCGCTCAAGGCGGCGGCGG
>VBCZ01000291.1 GCA_005889025.1 Betaproteobacteria bacterium | reverse complement strand
GTAGACGCGCGTCGGGGCAAAGTCCTCCGACCCCGCACGCGCTCGGTGTAAACCATGTGCCCGGTTTGCCGTGTAAATGATGTGCCCGTATCAACACTGGTGTTTCAACGACGCATCAACTTGGATCCCGGCCTGCGCCGGGATGACCCAAAGCGGATTCCTTGTCGCTGGTGCTCCTCGGAATGACATGACCCTTACTCACCAGCCTTCCAGGAACCTCTGAAAGGGTTCCGCGATTCGCTGCGCCCACGGCGCGCAGCGGAGTCACGATGCTCATCCAGATTCTCGAGCAGGTATTGAATGGGCTGCTCGCCGGCGCCTACTACCTGCTGATCGCGCTAGGGCTCACGCTCATTTTTTCCCTGGGCGGCCTCGTCAACCTTGCGCACGGTGCGTTCTACGCGCTCGGCGCCTACTTCGCGGTCAAGCTCGCCGATGCGCTCGGCTTCGGCGGCGCGCTCGTGGTGTCGCCGCTGGCGGTCGCGGTGATCGGTCTGGTCGTCGAGCGTTTCCTATTCCGGCGTTTTTATCGCGAGGACCCCGCGCTGGGTCTGCTGCTGACCTTCGGCCTGGCGATGGTCGCCGAGCAGGCGCTGCGCTGGACCTTCGGTGCGGCGCCGATTCCTTTTTCGATTCCGGTGGAGCTGAAGGGCCAGATCCTGGTCGGCGATTTCATCTATTCGAAATACCGCCTGCTGATGCTGGCGGTCGCGGTATGCGCCGTCGGCGGATTGTGGTATCTGCTGCGGCGGACACCGTTCGGACGCGTCGTCCGGGCGGGTGTGCAAAACCCGGACATGGTGGCGGCGCTGGGGATATCGCTCTCTCCCTACATGGCGAGCGTGGTGGCGCTGGCCGTTGCGCTCGCGGCGCTCGCCGGTGTGCTATTGGCGCCGATTACCGGAGTGGGATCGTTCTGGGGCGTGGTCTGGGCGGCGCTGATCGTCGGCGTCGTGCGCGGCCTGACGGTGTATTTCTTCCCACCGGCGGCAGAAGCGTCGATGTATCTGCTGATGGTGCTGGTGCTGCTGTTCCGGCCGCGCGGCCTGTTCGGCGAGCGGATTCAACGCTTCGAATGAAACTCCCTCGCTCGCCGGTCGCCATCTCAGCGCTGGCATGCGCGGCTTTGCCTTTCGTGCTGCTCGCCGGCGGGCTGACGCTCACCAGCGCGACCGATGTCGTGATCTTCGCTATCGCGTGCATGGCGCTGAACCTCCTGGTCGGCCGCACCGGGCTCGTATCGTTCGGGCATGGAGCGTGGTTCGGATTGGGCGCGTATGCGGCGGCGCTCGCGCAACGCCACTGGTTCGCCGGTTCGGTCGTCTGGCCTGCGCTCTTCGCGCTCGGGTTTCTTCTGGTCGCGTCGATCCTCGTCGGCTTCCTGGTGTTGCGTCGCCGAGGCGTTTACTTTTCGCTGCTGACAATGGCGTTTTCGGCGCTCACCTATGCAGTGGCATTCCGTTGGACCGCATTCACCGGCGGCGAGAACGGCTTGGGCGGGGTCACGCGCGCCGTCTGGCTCGGCGTCGATCTGGAAAACTCGTGGGTCTACTACGCGATCATCGCGGCATTCGGTCTTGTCGTGGTCCACGCCCTCGCGCGCTTCCATGCGGCCCCCATTGGCACCGTGCTGCTGGCCATTCGCGAGAACGAACAGCGCGCGCAATTCATCGGCTATGCGACACAGCGCTACAAGCAGATCGCGTTCGCGCTGTCGGCCACGGTCACCGGTTTCGCGGGAGTCCTGTTTGCGTTCCACCACCGCTTCGCGTCGGCCGACCCCACGTCGATATCGTTCTCGGGCGAGATGCTGGCGATGGTGATAATCGGCGGCATGAAGAGCCTCCTCGGACCGGCGCTAGGCGCACTGTTCTACATTCTCTTCCTGTTTGTCGCGTTCGTCGTATTCTCGCCCACGGGACTCGTCGGAGTATGGCGGCGCCTGAGCGCGCCGTTGCAGCCGCAGACAATCCAGGCGGCGGCGATGGCCGGACGCTTTATCGAACAGGGCTTGGCGCTGCCGGAATTTCTAAAGGCCTCGGCGCGGCGGGCGGAGACGGTGCTCGATGCGCACGGACTGTCCAAGTCGTTCGGCGCCACGCGTGCCGTCGAAGAAGCGAGCATCTGCGTGGCCGACCGGACCCTGCACGCACTGATCGGGCCCAACGGCGCCGGCAAGACGACGCTCTTCAACCTGGTTTCCGGCTTGTATCTGCCGGAGCGCGGCCGGGTCATTCTCGATGGGCGCGACATCACCGGGGAGCCGCCGTATCGCATCGTCGCCGCAGGACTGGGGCGGTCGTTTCAGATCACCAATCTTTTTCCGGCGCTCACGATCGAGGAGAACCTGCGGCTCGCGGTGCAGGCGCGCGACCCGTCTCACTTCGACGGCTGGACGCGGGCGAGCGCGATAGAGCCGGTGATGAAGCGGACCCGCGAGCTGATCCGCTTTCTGGGCCTGACAGGGATCGAGAGCGCGGAGGCCGGCGCGCTTTCGTACGGTGGGCAGCGCTTGCTCGATATGGGCCTGGCGCTTGCCTGTTCACCGCGCTTGCTGCTGCTCGACGAACCTCTCGCCGGACTCGCCGCCGCGGAGCGGGAGCGCGTGGCCAACCTGGTCAAGCACATTTCGCGCGACATTCCGGTCCTCTTGGTCGAGCACGACATCGACCGTGTCTTCGCGCTCGCCGACCGCGTGACTGTGATGAACGAGGGCCGCGTGCTGGTCGACGGGACGGCCGACGACGCGCGCACCAGCCGCGCCGTGCAGGAGGTTTATATCGGTGCCGGCACCGCTGCCCTGGTCGCCGCCGCGCGCGGTCACGCCGGGCGCGGCACGGGGCCGCAATTGCTGATGCTGGATCTGGTCGATGCGTACTACGGCAAGAGCCACATCGTGCAGCGCGCATCGCTGGTCGCCCACGAGCGCGAGATCGTCGCCCTGCTCGGTCGCAACGGCGCCGGCAAATCGACGCTGCTCAAGACCGTCATCGGCATCGTGCGCGCAGGCGGCGGCAGGATCGTGCTCGGCAGTGAGGAACTGACCGGCCGGCCCGCGGCCGAGATCGCGCGGCTGGGCATCGGCTACGTACCGCAGGGGCGCGGCTTGTTTGCGGGCATGAGCGTGCGCGACAACCTCGAGCTGGGCCGCCTCAAGCGCCGGCACGGTGCCGGGGTCGCATGGAGCGACGAAAGGATTTTCGCGTTCTTTCCGCGCCTTAAGTCGCGGCTCGATACGCCCGCGGATTTCCTGTCGGGCGGCGAGCAGCAGATGCTGGCGGTCGCGCGTGCGCTGTCGGGTCACGTGCGCGTGCTGCTGCTCGACGAGCCGTTCGAAGGGCTCGCGCCGGCGGTTGTCGAGGAGCTCTTCGAGGCTTTCGACAAACTGCGAGCCGAAGTGACGATGGTGATCGTGGAGCACAATCTCGACTTGGTGCTCTCGCTTGCCAATCACGCCTACGTGCTCGAGCGCGGCAGCGTCGTGTACGAAGGCACGGCGTCGGCGCTGCAGGAGAACCTCGACCTGAGGCGCAGCGTACTTTGGATGTGACGACATGCAAAAGACAATCGCAGTCATCGGCGCCGGCTTGATCGGACGCGCCTGGGCAATGGTGTTCGCGCGGGCGGGGTGGCGCGTGCGGCTCACCGACAATGCCGCTTCGCAGCTCGACGCGGCGACCGCGTTCATCGCCGCCAGTCTGGACGAGCAAGCCAGCTTCGGCCTTGTGGCGGATCCGGCGGCGGCGCTGGCCCGCATCGATTGCGTGCCGGACCTCGAGGCTGCGCTCGGCGGGGTGGATTGGGTGCAGGAAAACCTGCCCGAAAACGAAGCGATCAAACGCGACGTGTTCGCGATGCTCGACGCTCACGCGCCGGCGGATGCCGTGCTCGCAAGCTCGACGTCGGCGATTCCGGCGTCGCGTTTCACCGAGGCGCTGGCCGGCAGAGCGCGTTGCCTGGTCGCGCATCCTGTGAATCCGCCGCATCTGGTGCCCATCGTCGAGCTGTGCGGCGCGCCGTGGACGGCGCCGGCAACCATCGAGCGCGCGCTGGCGATCTACGCGCAGGTCGGGCAGGTTCCGATTGTGGTCCGGCGCGAGCTCGACGGTTTCATCCTCAACCGCCTGCAAGGCGCGCTGCTCTCGGAAGCGATGCGCCTGGTCGGCGAGGGCTTCGTTTCCGCGGACGCTGGGCCTGCGCTGGGCGTTCCTCGGGCCCTTCGCGACCATCGAGCTCAATGCCCCGGGCGGGGTGGTCGACTATTGCGCGCGCTACAGCGATTTCTACCGCCGCCTCGCGAACAATCCACCGCATCCCACGGTATGGGAAGGCGCGAATGCCGCGCGCGTTGGCGCAGCACTCGGACCGCCGCGTCCGCCAGCAGAGCTCGATGCGCGGACCCGATGGCGCGACGGCCGACTGATGGCGCTGATCGCGCACAAACGAGCGCAACCCGACTTCAAATGAAGGAGCCCGCCATGGCCGCAAGCCGCAACGTCATCATCACCTGTGCCGTCACCGGCTCGATACACACGCCGTCGATGTCGCCGTACCTTCCGGTTACGCCGCAGGAGATCGCGGATGCCGCAGTCGGCGCCGCCGAGGCGGGCGCCGCGATCGTCCATCTGCATGCGCGCGATCCCGTCGATGGCCATCCGACGCAGGACCCGAAATATTTCAGGGAATTCGCCGCGGACATCGCGCGCCGCAGCGATGTGGTCCTCAATTTCACCACCGGCGGCGCGGCGACGATGACGATCGAGGAGCGCCTGCAGCCCGCGTTGCAGCTCAAGCCCGAGGTCGCATCGCTCAACATGGGCTCGATGAACTTCGGGCTCTTTCCGATGCTCAAGCGCTTCACCACGTTCAAGTTCGATTGGGAGCAGACCTATCTTGCGACGTCGGATGAGCGCATTTTCAGAAACACGTTCAAGGACATCGAGTACATCCTGACCTCATGCGCCGACAACGGCACGCGCTTCGAAATCGAGTGCTATGACATCGGCCACTTGTACACGGCGGCGTATTTTTTCGAGCGCGGCATCGTCAAGCCGCCGCTGTTCATCCAGAGCGTTTTCGGAATCCTCGGCGGCATCGGTCCGCACCCTGAC
>VBCZ01000290.1 GCA_005889025.1 Betaproteobacteria bacterium | reverse complement strand
TCACGCAACTGATCGCCCACCAGATTGATGCTGACGATGGTCATCAGCAGGGCGATTCCGGGAAAGAAGCTGATCCAGTATTTGCCCGAGAGAAGATACTGATAGCCGTTGGCGATAAGCAGGCCCAGCGAAGGCTCGGTGATCGGCAGCCCGAGCCCCAGAAAAGACAACGTCGCTTCGAGCGCAATCGCCGCGGCAACCTGGACGGTGGCCACGACGATGAGAGGCGGCAGGCAATTCGGCAACAGATGGCGAAAGACGATACGCAGCGGCGACAAGGCGAGACAGCGTGCGGCCTCGACGTATTCCTTGCGTCGCTCGACCAGCGCCGCGCTTCTCACCGTGCGCGCGTAGTAAGCCCACTGCACCGTGACCAGTGCGGCGATGATCTTCGGCGTTCCTTGTCCGAGCACCGCAAGCAGGATCAGCGCGATGAGAATCGCCGGGAACGAAAGCTGGATATCGGCNTTACGACGCCAACCGTCAGGCTGATGCGCAACCCGTAGAAGATCGCCGACAGCATGTCGCGTCCCTGGTCGTCGGTTCCGAGCCAGAATCTGCCGCCGGCGGGTGACGCCGACCCGGGTGGCAGCCGACCTTCCATTACATCGAGTTGTGCGAGGTCATAGGGATTCTGTGGCGAGATCAACGGCGCAAGAAGCGCGGTAAGCACGACGAGTCCGAGCAGGGTCAGCCCGAACACCGCGATCGGGTTCGCCGCGAAATCGCTTGCGATGCGCTTGAATGGCGTCTGCTCGTTCGCCATGGTCAGCTCGTGCTGTCGACCAGGCGCACGCGCGGGTCCAGCGCCGAATACATCACGTCAACGATCAAGTTGATCACGATGAACATGCATACGATCACCAGCAGATAGGCAACGATGATCGGACGATCGAGGAGATTGATCGAGTCGATCAGAAGCTTTCCCATTCCGGGCCACGCGAACACACTTTCGGTGACGATGGCGAAAGCGATCACCGACCCGAATTCGAGGCCGATGACGGTGACGACAGGAATCTGGCGCGTGCGAACTTGACGTAGTCCTGGAGCAGCGCCTCGCGCGTTCCGGCGCGCGTCAACCGTATCAGAAGCGCGAGCTTGAACAGCGCGAGATTGGTTGCCGGCATGATCAGGTGCCGCCATCCCTCCAGCGACAAGAAGCTGACCGGAATGCGGAAGAGCATGGTGGTCGGGCCGCGGCCGTTGGAAGGAAGCCATCCGAGCATCACCGAGAACACCATGATCAGCATCAAGCCGACCCAGAACGTCGGCAGGGAAAATCCGAGGATAGAGCCGGCCATTATCGAGCGGCCCGCGATCGAGTTCGGCTTGAGCCCTGCCCAAAGACCCAGCGGAATGCCCAGCACGATTGCAATGAGCATCGCCGCGATGGCGAGCTCCAGCGTCGCCGGCATGCGCTCGAGTATCAAGCCCAGCGCCGGTGTGCTATGGACGAAGGATCGGCCCAGATCTCCATGCACCGCGCCGAGCAGAAACTTTCCATACTGCGTCCACAGCGGCTTGTCCAGGCCCAGAGTGGCAATGGCGAGCTCGCGTTCGGTTTGATCGGCCTGCGGATTGATGAGGATGTCGATGGGATTTCCGATCGCGTAAACGCCGACAAAAACGATCACCGACATGACAAGAAGGACCAGCACGGCCTGCAGGCTGCGACGGATGATGTAGACGAGCATGGCGAAACGCGGGCGCGAACAAAGACCGTAGATTACCCGAAGGCCCCGCGATGCGTTGGACGCCGGTCGAGTGCCCACGCGCCCTGATAGCGCTGCAAGCCTGCCTCGCGTCCGAGAATCCGGGCCGCTGCAGTTGCTGCGCGGAATACGCGAGCTTCCGTCGGCGCCGAGAGGATCGCTAGAAGACGATGACGGGGCGCGGTTTCTCTGTTGTCGGACGTGACGTGCCGGCGCGCGGTGGATCCGGCAAGTTCAAGGTTTCCTGCGACCGATGGCGAGGAGATTCTGCAATTCCGTCGACTGCTTGTTGCGCACGCTGTTTCTGATCAGGATGTCGTGCGCATGCACGGGTTTCCCGTAATAGAGCCTGTTCCACTCGTCGGACGTCGACGCGACGGTGCCGTCGAGGTTGAGCCCACCGTAGATCCCGTGCGATCGGCTGAACGAAATGAAATCAGCGACGAGATTGGATTGCGCGCCGGCGCCGATCGGGCCGGCTGCGACCGACGCGTCGCCTCCCATCTTGAAGGAATCCGACAACAGCGAATTGAGGCCCTTGTCGGTCATCACCAGCGTCACCATCTCGGAAATTGAAATCCCCGCCTGGAAACCGACGCTTGCAGTGACAAGGGTATAGAAAGCCGGACCCACCCACTTGCCCGTCTTCGCGTCGCGCGCAAAGACCACAGCGCGCCCGCCCGAACCGCCGAAGATGAATCCCGCCTTTGTGATGTGTGGTGCAATGACGACCGCCCTTGCGCGCCCCAGATTGCGATTGAGCCAGGTCATATCGCCGTCGTTGAGAAAATTCGACAGCGTAAGCGTCGCTGCGCTCACCAGCCTGCGCTGATCGGCTTGCGCAAACGAGGGTGATGCAGCCCATGCATTGAGGAACGCGGCCGCGAGCGTGACTGCAAAGATACGCATCCTTCGTTCCATGAACAGCCTCCGAACTCCGTTTACAAGCGACAACGTAGGAGCGGGGCGCGTCGATGTCAACTGCGGAGGCATCTGCGCCCCATCCGCACATCCTGGCACCGGCGTCTTGTCGAGATCCCGAGAGTACGCGTTTGAACGCAATGCGCTTTGACAACCATCGAAAGGCTTCCTATTTTCCACAAAAGTTGTGCGACACAAATTCACCTGACACTTCCTACAGTTGACGGATCAATCGCTGAGTCTAGAGTGACCTAACTAATGCACGCACATTCGCGTGCACATCTTCACGGTCTAGGGGGACAGATGAAGATTCTCGTCATAGACGATCATCCGCTCATTCAGGAAGCGCTGGCGCACGTGCTCGTCGAGCTGGATCCCGAGGTCAGCCTCGTTCAAGCCTTCGACGCGTCGGATGCGCATGCTGCGCTTCCGCGCCATCCGGATATCGACCTGGCGCTCCTTGATCTAGCGCTGCCGGGGCAGGATGGTTTCGAGCTGCTCGCGGAGTTGCGCAGCGAATGGCCCGATATACCGGTGCTGGTGCTTTCGGCGACTCACGATCGGGCAACTATCGAAGCAGCGCTCGACCGGGGCGCGATGGGATTCATCCCGAAGACCGCCAACGCCCGCATCCTCATCGATGCGCTGCGGTTGGTACTCTCCGGCGGCATCTACGTGCCAAGCGAACGCTCGACCGGCGAGGTCGCGGGCTTCCGCAACCGGCCCGCGGCCCGGCCAGAGGAGCTCGGTCTTACCTTGCGTCAGGCCGACGTCCTCAAGCTGCTCGTGCAAGGCAAGCCGAACAAGCTCATCTGCCGGGACCTGCGGCTTTCCGAAGGAACCGTCAAGGTTCACGTTAGCGCCATACTTCGCGCACTCAACGTTCATACCCGCACGCAGGTGGTAATAGAGCTCGCTCGCCGAGGGGTGCGCCTCGAGGCGCCGAGTATCCGCGCGCGCTGAGAACGGCGGGAGAGTCGAGATTCCAAGTTCTCATCGACCGCCGGCGGTGCCCGAACACGGAATTGCTTCGCAAGGAAAATGCGCCGATGAGGTTTTCGAGACAAACCGGAAGAAAAAAAAGCGCCCCATGGAGAGGGCGCCTGGAGGACAAACCGGATTTGGGGTGACCTGTAAAGGTCGGGGGGTAAACCCGGTCTGCAATCACAACCCAACGTCGGAGGAGACCGCGTTCGGTGTCCGGCCGAGTCTGACGCTGTTATGACATCAGCATTGTTCCCCCTTGCCGGAACGTGTGCAATGCCGTTCGTCGGCCGGTCAGGCGGTGATCGGAGCCACAGCAGGTCCCGCCCCTTACGGGCAATCGCTTGATCCGAAGAAAAAAAACCCGGCCGTGCCGGCCGGGTGGGGATCGCCGGAAACTGCGAGGCCGGCGGAGATTGCGTTGCACCTGCCGTCAGGGCGCGAGCCGCTCTCGGAGATGGGCGCGGAATGCGGCCATGCGATCCAGCTTGGCCTGAATGGCATCGCGCACAATGGTCTTCTGCTCCGGCGTGAACGTCGAGTAAAGCGCGAGCCAGGCGTTCCTTGCCGTCTTGCGCGCGGCCATGTTTTGCTGCTGCACGTCGTCGGCGAGCGCCGCGAGCGCCGCCAGGTCCGGCGCCGGCTTCGCAAGCTCCGCCTGTGTTGCAGTCTTGAGCTGAGCCAAGTTGGCGCGTGCCGTCTGATGCGCTGCCTTGCTTTGCGCGACGGCACTGTCCCATTGCGCTTGTTGCGCATCGTTGAGAGCAAGCTGCGTCTTTACTGCTGCAATCGCCGCGAAAGGATCGCCGAACGCGTGCATCCCCGCGGCGCGATGCGGCTGCGCCAATGCGGAGGAAGCCACGCCCAAGACCCCGACAGCAAGGGCAACGACGGTCGTCGCGATAAGCACCAGCTCAGAGAGTCCTGAAGAGAGAATCCGTTTCATTGGACCAACCTTTCGATCAAATTAATCCGTCGGTGGCGCCTCGCCCGATGGCGTGGCGGACAGTTCAATCATAGTGCACCGCGTGTTGCGCAATCATTGCCCGAAGGCGCCCTTTTGTAACACTCCATCAGCGCTTGCCGGACAATCGGCAACAGCGCATCCGACCCTTTGAACGCATTATGGTCGCGTTTATTCGCAAATCCCGGTGCCCGTGTGTAACGAATCGTTGCGCCGCATGGGCGGCGTTACAATTCGTCACAACGCGGGTCGGGCATATCATGCTCGGGCGGTACGATAAAAAACATGAAACAGGTCAATCCCAAGATCCTCGTGATCGACGACGACGCCAGGTTGCGCGATCTCCTGGTGCGCTACCTGAGCGATCAGGGCTTCCAGGTCCAGGCCCTCGCCGACGCGAGGGATCTCGACAAAAAGCTGCAGCGCGATCCACCGCACTTGCTCGTGCTCGATCTGATGCTCCCTGGCGAGGATGGCCTGGCGATCTGCCGACGTCTGCGCGGCTCCGGCGAGATGGTTCCTGTGATCATGCTCACCGCGAAGGGCGAGGACATCGACCGCATCGTGGGACTGGAAATGGGCGCAGACGATTACCTCCCCAAGCCGTTCAATCCACGCGAGCTGGTCGCGCGCATCCACGCGGTATTGCGGCGACAAACTGAGCGGCTCGCCCCCGGCGCGCCTGCCGCCGACGGCAAGATCTCGTTCGGCCCGTATCGGCTTGACCTTGCGACGCGCACGCTCACGCGAGGTGATACGACCATCGCGTTGACGACGGGCGAATTCGGCTTGTTGAAGGTGCTGGCGATGCATCCGCGACAGCCCTTGGCGCGCGAGAAGCTGATGTTGCTCGCCCGCGGGCGCGATCATGACGTGTTCGATCGAGCCATCGATGTGCAGGTTTCGCGCCTGCGCAAGCTGATCGAGCCCGATCCATCCGCTCCGCGCTATATCCAGACCGTGTGGGGCTTCGGATATGTCTTCGTGCCCGACGAAGTAACAACCGAGGCGCCGGCGACGGACGCAACCGGAAGTTGACGATAAGACTCTGGCCGCGGTCGCTGTTCGGCCGGCTCGCTCTCCTGCTTCTTCTGGTCATTCTCGTCAGTCAGGCGACGGCGATCTATCTGTTCCGCCAGGACCGCGCGGCGCTGCTCGCGCGCCAATTCAGCGACACCAAGATCGTTCAGCTCAAGGCGCTCCGGGCAGGCCTTGCAGCGGCCGCCCCCACTGCAACCAGCGCGACGCTTGCGCAGTTCGGCGAGGTCTACCAAGCGCGAATCGTGCCCGCCGACGAGCGCAGATTCGTCGGAGGTCAACCACAAAACCGCGTGCTGCTCGAGCTGCAGGAGCGGCTGAAAGCCGAGCTGGGTCCGCAAACCGAGGTGCGCATCCAGCCGCGTCTGCAGCTCCTGTGGATCAAGCTGCAGGCGGGAGAACACGCCTATTGGGCCGGTTTCCAACTTACGCCGCGGCCGGGTGACGACGCGCAATCGCGCGCGGTGGAGTGGAGCCTGATCGCTCTGGTCGTATTGCTCGCGAGCGCGTTTGCTTTTGCACGATACCTCGCCAGGCCACTGCGGCAGCTCAGCGACGCGGTGTCCAATGTCGGCAGAGGCCAGTCACCGGCGCCTCTGCCCGAAACGGGTCCCTCGGAGATCGTCAGCTTGAATCGAGGGTTCAATCAGATGCTCGCGAGCCTGCATCAAGCCGAACAGGACCGCGCCTTGCTGCTGGCCGGCGTATCGCATGATCTGCGAACGCCGTTATCGCGGTTGCGCCTTGCGGTCGAGGTGGGCACACGAGACGAGCGCGAGCGCGCGGCGATGGTGGGCGACATCGAGGAAATAGACAAGATCATCAGCCAGTTTCTCGACTTTGCACGCGATCAGCGCGACGCGCCGCTCGAACCCCGGGGATTGAACGACATCGTCGCGGACGTCGTGGAACGTTATCGGCGTGGCGGAGGGGACGTGCGCTTCGCGGCGGGAGAGATCCCGATGGTAGCGTTGCGTCCAACGGCGATGTCACGCTTGATCGTGAACCTGATCGACAATGCGCTGCGCTACGGCGCGCCGCCGGTGGACGTCACGACGCGCCGCGCGCCGGACGCGGTCGTACTCGAGATCTCGGACCGCGGCCAGGGCATACCGGTGGACCAGGTCGAGCGGCTGAAGCGCCCGTTCACGCGGGGCGAGCCGGCGCGCTCGGGCGCCGCCGGCGCGGGGCTGGGACTCGCCATCGTCGATCGAATCGCCCGGATGCACGGCGGCAGCTTCGACCTGCTCCCGCGCGAGGGCGGAGGTGCGCTCGCGCGTGTCATCATTCCCCTCGGCAACGAGCCCGGGCGGTGACGACTAAGAAATATTCGGCGGACTCCTGATTTCCCGCACTAGTCCAGCGCCAACGCGATTCTTTCCTCGTCGAGCGGAACGAAACCGAGCCGCTGATAGAAGCGCCATGCGCCGGCGTTGCCTCGGTGACAGGCGCTATCGATTCGGGTCACGCCCCGCGCCCGCAGCCAACGCGCGAGCGCTTCGAGCATCGCGGCACCCACGCCCTGGCCTTGCGCATCGGCGCGCACGGTGACATCGTCGAGCTTGGCCACGAGTGCTCCGCGAGATGTCGAGATCGCGTAGCACACCACGCACGCACCGACGGCAACACCTTTTCGATGCGCGAGCCAGACGCAGCCGATTTCCGGGCGAGCGAGAAAAAGCGCGAGAGCGCGATGAAGCGCAGGCTCGCCCTCGTCGCCATACGCGGCGCTCGACGCCCGATAATGCCGATCGTTGGCGAGAAAGGCGCCAAGAAGCTCGCCGGCCGCATCCTGCGTGGACGGGCCCATGGGCGCAAAGCTCAAGTCCGCGGCGGTGCTCATTCGGTGTGCACGAGCTCTTCAAGCGCTGCGCGAATCGTCGGTGGCAGTGGCGTCGGACGTCGCGTCAATCGATCGATCCAGACGTGCACGAAGCGCCCCGTCGCCGCTGCTTCGTCATGCCCGTGGCGGAACAACCCGATGTCATAGGCTACCGACGAGTTGCCCAGCTTGGCGACACGCAGACCTGCGTCGATGATGTCCGGAAACGATAAAGGACGCATAAAACGACACGCGGTCTCTACCACCACGCCGATGGTGGGTCCGTTGCGTATGTCCAGGCCGCCTTCGCGAATCAGATGCTCGTTTACCGCCGTGTCGAAATACGCGTAAAAAACGACGTTGTTGACGTGACCGTAGGTATCGTTGTCCATCCAGCGCGTGGGAATGGCGAGAAAGCGGCGGTAGTAGCTGCGGGAGAGGGCGGCGGAGACGGCCATGGCTAGCCGTCGCGCAAGCGCGCCTCGAAGACCTCGAGCCAGTGGCGAACCGGCAATCGGGTTCCCTGTGCGATATGGACCAGGCAGCCGATATTTGCGGTCGCGATTACTTGCGGTTCGCCGGCTTCGAGCGCGGCAAGCTTGTTTGCCCTGAGCCGCTGCGAGAGCGCGGATTGCAGGATGGAATAGACCCCCGCCGACCCGCAGCACAAATGCGGATCGGCCACCGGAGTGAGCTCGGATCCTATCGCCTCGAGTATCTCCTCGACGCGGCCGGCGAGCTTCAAGCCATGTTGCAGTGTGCACGGTGACTGAAATGCGATGCGCAGCGGGCCGTGATCCATGGCAACCAGCGGCGCAAAGCGTTTCCATTCGCCGGCAATGACTTCCACCGGATCTCTCGACAGTTCGGCGACGCGGCGCGCTTTTGCCGCATACGCGGGATCGTCGCGCAGCAGGTGACCGTACTCCTTGACCACCGCGCCGCAGCCGCTCGCACTTAATCGCAGCGCCTCCTCATGCGCCCCGAGGTGCTCGCTCAGCGCGCCGCAGCACCCCGCTTTCGATGCCTGAACGAGCGAAATGCCGACGCGGTCGAGAGCGCGCGCCAGAGCCGCATCGATTCCAGGCGCAAGGTGCGGCTGCACGCAGCCTCCGAGCGAGAGCATCCGCCGGGCGTGTCGCCTGCGCGGCCATGGCTTCGCCTCCGTCTTTGCAGGCACTCTGGCCGCCAGCGCCCGCGGCAGCAATGGCCTTGTCCATCGTCCCAGCGACAGCGCCATGGGAAACCATGGACCGCGCGTGAGACCCTGCCTCAGCAGCCATCGACTCATGCGCTCCGCTGCATGTCTCGGAACCTGGCGCTCGAGCACGCGGCGCCCGACATCGACGAGGCGTCCATAGCGCACCCCCGAGGGACAGGTGGTTTCGCAACTGCGGCAGGTGAGGCAGCGATCGAGGTGCAACTGAGTTTTTCTGCTGACCTGGTCACCCTCGAGCATTTGCTTGATGAGATAGATGCGACCGCGCGGGCCGTCCAGCTCGTCGCCCAGCAATTGATACGTCGGGCACGTC
>VBCZ01000289.1:1790-4574 GCA_005889025.1 Betaproteobacteria bacterium | reverse complement strand
TGCCTTCCTTCTTGGCGCCATCGACGATCTTCGCGTAATCCGCCGGATAACCGGCAGGCACCTGCGCCTGGGCGCCAAGTGACAGTGCGGCAAGCGCGATGGTCGCCGATTTCGAAAACATGCTCATTCTTTTCTCCAGGTTCTCGGATTCGGCCGCTACTTCGGCGCAAACGTGAGGACGGTAAAGGTATCGGGGAAGTAGCGATTGGGATAGAACGGCGCAACAGCCTTGTTGATCTTTTTCGAGGGGTCCGCGGTCCCCTCGGCTGTCACGAGATAGATCTTCCTCGTTTTAGGATCCATCGCCATGGTGCGCGCATACGGGCGGGTCGTTGTCGCTTCAGCCAGCTTGTACGTGTCGGGGCTCACCTGCTCGTAAATAACGAGGTTCGCATCGACTCCGTTGGAGGTGTACACCTTGCGAGTTGTGGGGTCGTAGATGACGCCGTCGTTGCCGCGCCCGATCTCCGCTGTCGTAATCACCTTGCCCGACGTGGAATCGAGAACGGCCAGCACTGGCTTGGATCCGCGGCAGCCGACAAAGATGCGCTTGTTCGCATTGTCGTACGCGATGCCGGTGGGCTCTTCGCACGGGGCGGTCTTCCATTCCTCGCTCACCTTGCGTTGCGCGACGTCGATCTTCACCACGGTATTACGGTCGCGCAGAGCCATGAACAGATTCCCCTCGCCGTCGGCCACCGTGCCGTCGAGCTTCTTGCTCTCCATCGGCAGCTCGCCGACCAGCTTGCCCGTCTTCGCATCGACGAAGGCGATTTTGTTGCTGTCACCCATCGTGAAGGCCAGCTGCTTGGTCACCGGCTCATAGAAGGCGGAATCGGCATCCTCGCCGATCTTGATGCGATCGATAGCCTTGAGCGACGACAGCTGGAAGGCGGTGGTCGTGCCGTCTCCGTTGATGGTATAGCCGCGGTCGAATTCAGGAACCGTCGCCACGGCGTCCGATGAAAAGGTAGCCTCGTGCCGGATCGAGCGTGACGTAATCCCAGTCCGGCGCCGCTCCTTTCAGCGCAACCGCCGACTCGAGGTGGTAGAACTGCTGCGCCTGGGTCGAAGCGGCGAACGCGGCGATCCCGAGTGCGGCACAGGCAAGCAATGGTTTCATGGCATCTCCAAAATTCAATAGGCCGCGGATGCGACGTCGAAGCGAAGAATTGCCGCACCGGTCTTGCCCTCGCCGGGCGATACCGCGACATAAAGACGCTTCAGCTCGGGCACCAGAATGCCGGTCTTTGCGCCGGCCGCCGACGTGACGCGCGCAAGCTCTTCGTAGTTGTCCGCGTCCTTCTGCTGAAAGACGCCGATGTAACCTTCGCCGCCGAGCGCGTAAATCCGGCGGTTCGCGGCATCCCAGATCACTTGGTCGCAGCGCTCGGGCGCCTTGAAGCTGGCGATGGATGCGCCGGTGTCTGCGTTCAGGACGATCAGCTTGCCGGGCTTGCGCGTGATGACGAACAGACGCTTGTTGGGCTCGTCGAACGCGAGCGGCGCGTTCTGCTCCGCTTCCTTGATGGGCCAGGTGTTGAGAACCGTCAGCTTGTCCTTGTCCACCACGGCGAGGTAGTTCTTGCCGGTGACGTTGATGTAGAGCTTGTTGCCTTTGCCTTCGATCGCCATGGCCTCGACCTTTTCGGTATCGAACTTGAGGTCGCCGAGGCGTTTGAGGGTAGCCGGATCGACCACGGAGAGGTAGGTCTCCTTCATTTTGGCGTCGCGCCCGCCGTTGACGATGTAGAGCCGCTTGGTCGACGGGTCGTAGCCCATCGCGTCGGCGCCCGGCGCGGCAAGCTTGAGTGTTCCGGTGACTTTGTGGGTGGTCGCGTCGATCACCTTCGTGACCATGGTGTCTCCACCGCTATCGGTCACGATAAGGCGATTCTTCTCCGGCAGATAGAGGATGCCGTGGGGCGTATCGACGACACCCTTGATGCTCTTTTGCATCTTCCCCGTCTTGAGATCGAAGACGTCCAGCGTGCCATGGTCCTCCGCCGCGAGCCAAAGGCGGTTGCGCTTGAGGTCGTATTCGAAATGATCGACGTCGCCTGTGTAGCCGGGCAGGTCGTGGCGGCCTGCAAGTCGCAGCACTTCATCCGCGGCAGGCGCGGCGACGCTGATTGCGCAAAGCATCGCGCTACCAATGATCGAAGCGATTCTTGAGTTCATTGTCATTCTTTCCGGAAAACAAGAGCCCAACTGATAAGGGCGGATTTAAGGGTCCAGCTCAACGAGGTTCTCGACCGAGGGAATGCGTTTTTGCAGCTCGTCGCGCACCTTTTCGGCCTTGGAGAGGAACGCCTTCTCATCGTCGCCGCTCTTGTAACGGAAGCCCACGCTCAGCGCACCGATCGTCTTGTTCGCGGCGTCGCGCAGGGGAAGCTCCACACCGTAGCGCTTTCCTTGGTCGTAGACACCGACGATCGGCTCGCCGGAGTTGATCACCTTCATGTCGTCGTCGTCCGCTTTCTTGCCGATGCGACCGAAGTTGGACGCAAGAATGATGTTGTCCTTGGCCTTCGGCGGAGTCACGTGCATGGCGAGCACGATGGCTTCCGGGTGCTTGGAAAGCGTGTCATCGACGAGCTTTTGCGCGTGCGCCTTGGTCGTCGCTAGCGGCTCGTACGGATGATGCTCGACCAGGCTCGCGGCATTGAGTATTCGTTTCGCAAGCCAGTCGCGGATTCCCATGGCTTTTTTGTCCAGCGCTTTCTTGTCGTCGCCGTTCTTGTATGGGAAGACCAGCCCAAGCGCGCCGAGATTCGACCCGGC
>VBCZ01000289.1:0-1637 GCA_005889025.1 Betaproteobacteria bacterium | reverse complement strand
TCCAGCGCTTTCTTGTCGTCGCCGTTCTTGTATGGGAAGACCAGCCCAAGCGCGCCGAGATTCGACCCGGCAACGTCGCGCAGCACCAGCTCGACCTCGAAGCGGTTGCCGCCATGCGCGACCTCGAGATTGGTTTTTTCGGTGGTTATCACCCTCATGTCGTCCTCGTCCGCAAGCTTGCCGATGCGGCCGATGTTCGACGCGATGATCGGATAGTTTGGAACGTTGGGCGGCGGCGCATGAAACACGATCACGAGCAGTCCGGGATTTTTCGCGACGACCTGATCGACGAGCTCCTGGCCGTAGCTTTTCACCGGCAGCTGCGCGTGGAGCGGGAAGGCCAGCACCGAGCCAAGCAACAGCAGCGCTGCACGCATTATCATTGGGTCCTCCCTGTCTGTAATCGAGTCGGTGAAGCGTAGTTTCCCGACCTGAAATCAAGCTGACTGAATTCTGAATCCCCATTCAGAGATCATCGAGGCACACTTCGTTGCGGCGATGAAGCTGGAGCGGGGTCTTGCGCGCGGCGATCTTCAGGGTGAAGGTGCGGGTGATGCAGCCCATTCCCCCATGCGTGATTCGCTCTGAAGACACTGAAAGCCCGTTCAGAAACGCTTCAGGCTGATTTCAGGTGAACGATCCATCATCTGCATCTTCGAGAGACGGTCGCCGGGCAGTTGATGCTCGTTTTGCGGCTGCCGACAACGACCCGCTCATCGCTCTCTGCGGGCAGTCTGTAAACAATGACAATACCTGACGGGAATGACTCCCGAAGGAGTAGACGATGATCCGACCACTGCTGATGACTCTGATCCTAACGGCGCTTACGACGCCTTTCGCTTATGCCGCCGACGCGGCGGACGAGGATTCCGTCGCGGTCCAGGCCGCCCGGGAAAAGTGGGTCAAAAACAAGGGCTACAAGGTCTATTACACCAAGAAGTTCGACTTGAGCGACCTCCCCCATTTCAAGCCCGAGCAGAAGGTCTCCGGCACCATCCGGATGTGGGGATCGAACTATTTCACGGACAGCCCGCTCGCGGATTACTGGATCGAGGAGTTCCACAAATATCAGCCCGACGTAAAGTTCGCGCTTCATCTGAAGACGACGCTGCACGCGATCCCCGGCCTGATTTTCGGCATGTCCGATATCGGACCGATGGGCCGCCAGATCACGTGGGACGAACTGCTGTCCTACCAGCGAGAACGCAATCACCTGCCCATCGGCATCGTGGCGGTGACCGGAAGCCGAAGCTTTCCCTGCAGCAGCTCGACGGCATTTTCGGGGCGCAGCGCTCCGGCGCGTGGCGTGAGCTGACCTGGGACAAGTCGCTCGCCCGTGGGCCGGAAAAGAATATCCGCACATGGGGCCAGCTCGGCCTCACCGGCGAATGGGCCGACAAGCCGATCCACGTCTACGGCTACAACCTGCAGTTCCATTTTCCGCAGGAGATCGAGTCGAGGGCATTCGGCGGCGTGTCGGGGAAGTGGAACGAGAACCTCATCGAGTACGACAACCTCGCGCTACCCGACGGCAGCTTCAAGCTTGCCGGTCAGCTCATGCTGGAGGATCTCGCCAAGGATCCTTACGGGATCGCTTACTGCGCGGGGGGCAATGCCTGGCTCACGCCGCAGATCAA
>VBCZ01000288.1 GCA_005889025.1 Betaproteobacteria bacterium | reverse complement strand
CTGTTTGCGAGGCGTATCGTAGTCGAAAGTCCAGGACCCTCGAGATGCGGGCTTGGCGAGGAGGTCAGATGAAACCTATTTTGAGACATGTATCCCGCGGCCTGATGGCTGGTCTGCTTCTTTTCGCATCCGCGGCGTGGGCCGAGTTCCATACCTTCAAGATCGATCAACTCTATTCCAACGCCGACGGGTCGGTGCAATTCCTGGTGATGCACGAGTCCATGGGCGCGGACGGCGAAAATCTCTGGGCCGGACACGTGCTTCTTTCCACGCATGGAAACGTCACCAGATCATTCGTGTTCCCAAACAATCTTCCCGGCGGAATGATCTGCTCGTTCTACGCATGCGAGGGCTCAGCAACCGCCAATTCGCGCGTGCTCATAGCCACTCAGGGGTTCGTCGCGCTGGGCATTCTTACGCCGGATTTCGTCGTGCCGAACGGGTTTTTCGCCACCGACGGCGTCACAGTGAATTATGCCGGCGTCGACCAGGTGACATTCCCGTCGATTCCCACCGACGGCACTCATTCGGTTACGCGCTCCGGGGCGATCGTACCCAATTTCGCGACCAATTTCATGGGAAACTCCGCAGCGGTTGCGGGGGGAACCGCCGCCCTCAATTTCTGTGGACTCTGGTACAAGGCCCCCGCGGATTCGGAATCCGGGTGGGGAATCAATTTCTCTCATCAGGGAGATACGATCTTCGCCTCATGGTTCACCTACGACGCCAGCGGCAAAGGCTGGTGGCTGGTGATGACGGCGAACGGCACGGGAGGCAACACGTTCTCCGGAACGCTCCTGCAGGCTACCGGCCCCGCTTTCGACGCCGTTCCGTTTCCCCCGCTGGGCAGCCCCGGCGGCATCATGGGGTCCAGCGTCGGGACCGGAACGCTTATGTTCACCGACGCCAACAACGGCACCTTTAGCTATACCGTCAATGGCATTTCGCAAACGAAGGCGATTACGCGTCAGGCGTTCGGGCCGCTCCCCACATGCGTCTTCAGCGCTTCGAACAACTTGGCCACGACAGCCAACTACACCGCCTTATGGTGGGCGGCGCCTGCGGGCTCGGAATCGGGCTGGGGGATCAACTTTACCCACCAGGGCAATACGATCTTTGCCAGCTGGTTCACTTTCGACCACGACCACACGCCGATGTGGCTGGTCGTGACGGCGACCAACTCGGGGAACGGCACCTATACGGGCAGCTTGTTCCGCCTGACGGGTCCGCCCTTCGACGCCGTCCCATTTCCTCCGATAGGCAGCCTGGGCGGGGCCATGCCCACCGCCGTCGGCACGGCGACCTTCACCTTCAGCGATGGCAACAACGCACAGTTTGCCTATACCGTCAACGGGGTATCGCAGACGAAGGCCATCACGCGGCAGGTATTTACGCCGCCGGGGACGGTGTGCCAGTAAGGGCAAGGCGCACGCAGTACCTGGGTTTCGCCTGCGCGGCCTGGCTGCTCGCACTGGGGGCGGCGCCGGCAACCGCGGTTGGCGTGGGAGACGCCGCCCCCGGGTTTTCGCTGCCGACGGCAAGCGGTGAGCCAATGGTGCTCGAGACTCTGCGCGGTCGTGTTGTCTACGTCGATTTCTGGGCCTCGTGGTGTGGGCCGTGCCGCCGCTCCTTTCCCTGGATGAACGAGATGCAGAACCGTTACCGGGACCGCGGCTTTACGATCGTGGCAGTCAACGTGGACAAGAAGCGGGCGGATGCAGATCGATTCCTGCAAGCCAACGCCGCGCGTTTCGCCGTGGTCTACGACCCGGAAGGCAAGGCACCGCTTGCCTACGACGTCACGGGCATGCCGAGCTCGTATCTCATCGACCGCAACGGAAAGGTGGTTGCAGTCGAAGCGGGATTTCTCGACGAGCGCGCTGCCGCGCGTGAAGGCGCGATACGATCGCTGCTGGCTGCTGCTCGATAGGGGGATCCGCATGCGCCGTCTGGCGGAATGGCTGAGCTTGGTGGTCGCGCTCGCGCTTGGCGGATGCGCGACCGTACAGCCACCTCGGGCGTGGGAAAAGGCCGCGCTAGCGCAGCCCCAGATGCAGCTCGACGCCGATCCCCTCGACAGCAAATTGAAGCAGCACATCTACACCAGCAAGGAAGCGGCGAGCGG
>VBCZ01000287.1 GCA_005889025.1 Betaproteobacteria bacterium | reverse complement strand
CTGGTCACGCCCGATTACGTCATTCCCGATCGCTTCATCGCGACCGACGGTGGCAAGCTCGACTACGCGGGCGTCGACGTGTTCGCGTATCCGCCGCTGCCGACCGACGGCGTCAATGCACAGGGGCGGACCGGCGTCGTCACAAACGTCGCCACGAACTTCGCGGGCCGTTCTGCGAGCTCACCGGCGCTGCCGATCACCATTGTCGAGTTCTACAACGGCAGCCTCGACCACTATTTCGTGAGCGGGCTCGCGCCCGACATCGACGCCCTCGATTCGGGCCACTTCCCAGGCTGGGCGCGCACCGGCCTCGGCTTCAGAGCGTTCCCGAGCCAGGCACTTGGCGGGCCAGGCGCGAGCCCGGCGTGCGTCGCCCGCCGAATGCGCCGCATTGGCGGCGAAGATACTGGTCGATCCCAACTACAGCAGCTACATCCTCGAAACGCCGGCCGAGTTCTACATCGCGTTGCCCGACACGACGACAGGAGCCTGTCCGGCGAACGCCGTTCCGGTGTATCGATTGTGGAACGGGCGCGCCGATTCGAATCATCGCCACACGACCGACCCGGCAATCAAGGCGCGCATGCTCGCTTCGGGTTATGTCGCAGAAGGTTATGGTCCGAACGCGGTCGACATGTGCACGATCGCCGCGGTAAGCAGCGAGGCGCCAATTCGCGTCTCGAGCGAGTCGCCGCTCGCGCCCGGATGCGATGGAACGATACCGGTCGGCCACACCTACGCAAACTCGGAGGTCGAACCATTCATCGCCGTCAACCCGCAGAATCCGGAAAACTTCGTCGGGGTGTGGCAACAGGATCGCTGGTCGAGCGGTAGTGCACGTGCGCTGGCGACGGGAGCGACCTTCGATGGCGGACGTACCTGGGTCCGGTCTTTCGCACCGTTTTCCCGCTGCAGCGGCGGCACGCCGGCAAATGGTGGTGACTATACGCGTGCAAGCGATCCTTGGGTGACCTTCGCGGCCGACGGCACTGCATACCAGAGTGCAATCGCCATGACCGGCCCGCAGTTGCGCACCAACGCCGTGCTCGTGAGTCGCTCGGTCGACGGCGGGCGCACCTGGAGCGCTCCGGTGACGCTGATTCGCGACGATTCGTTCTTCAATGACAAGGAATCGATCACGGCGGACCGGGCCGATGCGCGTCTCATCTACGCGACCTGGACTCGACT
>VBCZ01000286.1:7544-9466 GCA_005889025.1 Betaproteobacteria bacterium | reverse complement strand
AACCGGCTCGGGCAGGCCGTTCACGAGCGTTTCGATCCACAGACCCCACACCAGTGCCGCGAGGAGTCCAAAGGTGAGTATGCCGAACCAGTCCAGCGCCCCGGAATAGCCGCGCTTGAGCGTGTCGACTTCGGCGGCGGCAAGCAACGACAGGGGTAACAACAAGGGAAGCAGGAGCGTGGCGCGCGGCTCGGCCGCGGCGGAAAGGACGATGAACAGAACCAGGCTCATCACCGCCGGTAATTCAACGCCTGCGTCGCCGAGTCCGCCGTTGAACCCGCGCGAGCGAAGCCACAGTGTCCACAGCCCGAGCGGCAGCGCCGGCCATGCGAACCAGAGGAGATTCCTAGCGTAGTAGAGCGGCTCACTTTCCGGCGCACCCGGGGCGAGCCCGAAAAGACGCGTTATGTCCTGGGCCGCGAACCATTGTGAAAAGGCGACCGGATCGCGCAAATAAAGCGCCCATGGCCAGGCCACGATCAACGGCGCGGCAACGACAATCGCCAACGCGAGCGTGCCCGCATAGCGTGTGCTGCGCCAGGGTTTGAACAGCGGCAAGAGCAGGGCGGTGAGCGCGATAAGCGCGGGGCCGAGGGAACCCCTGAATAGAAACGCCACGCCAGCCGCGCCGCCGAGCAGAATGCCGGCAAGCGCGGGTCGCCGCTGCGAAAGCGCAAGCGCATAGAGCGCGAGCGCAAACGCGGGCAGTAGCCCGAGGTCCGGCGAGAGCTGATGCGAGCGATCCCAAAGGCCGATGCATCCGATAAAAATGAGCACCGGCAGCCATCGAAATCCCGGTCCGTACAGCTCCCGGCCGGTCAAGGCAAGCAGCCATAACGTCAGTCCAAGGCAGAGGGCGATAGCGATGCGAGCGGCATCGTGCAAGGGCAGGACCGCTTGAAACGCGGACGCCGCCGCCGCCGCAAGCGCATAGAAAAGCGGCGCGCGCTCCGGCAAGGCGCTGCCCGCGAGCTGCGGAATGATCCAATCGCCGCTTTTGAGCATGTCGAAGTTCCATGGGTCGTGTCCGAACAGGCCGAGCGCGATCCACGCCGTGCAAAGCAGCACCAACCCCGCTTGCTTCAACGTGCGATACGGCCCCGAGGGCGAGAGCTCCGAGGGTTCGTTCTGACTCGCAACCACGTCTGCGAAAGGCATGCTAGGGAACTCGAGATGCACGAAGCGACGCCAGGCCACGTCGCGATAGGCGGAGCATAAGCACGAACTGCCTCGAATGCCATCGTCGGCCGGGCTCGGATTTCCACGCCCGGCGCGTACGTAGCGCCGATGTGAACCCCGTGGCAGCGCCGCGGCTCGCCCCACTGTCGCGGAATTGAAAAAGGCAGCCGAGGCTGCCTTTGCGAACGTGATGCCCTAGAGCGGCGTCAGGCCGATGGAGGCGTGGTCTTGGTGGCGTAGCGCTGACGGAATTTCTCGACGCGGCCGGCGGTGTCGACGATCTTTTGCTTGCCGGTATAGAAGGGATGGCACGCCGAGCACACTTCGACATGCAGCGGCTTGTTGACGGTCGAGCGCGTAGTGAACGTGTTGCCGCAGCTGCACGTGACCTGGATTTCGCTGTATTTTGGATGAATGCTCGTTTTCATTGAGATACCTCGATTGCCTGCCCGCGCTAGACGCCACTCCAAAACCGGTGGCCTCCGACTCCGTTTCAAACGGCGGCTGCAAAAACCGAGGGATTATCCCCGGTCTTTTGCTGCAACGCAACAGCCCCTGTGTTGGTTGACATGGGTCCGCCTCTTGGGAATTCAAGGGACATTTCAGGAAGAAAAAGGCGCGAAGCCCCACCGGGGGCTCGTCGTCCGCTAGCTACCGCGGCGCATGGAGTCGAAGAACTCGGCGTTGTTCTTGGTCTGCTTGACCTTGTCGACCAGAAATTCGGTGGCTTCGAGCTCGTCCAT
>VBCZ01000286.1:0-7470 GCA_005889025.1 Betaproteobacteria bacterium | reverse complement strand
CTCGGCCATGCGCCGATCGAGATGGATTTCCATGTTGCCGGTGCCCTTGAATTCCTCGTAAATCACGTCGTCCATGCGCGAGCCCGTATCGATCAGGGCGGTGGCGATAATGGTGAGCGATCCGCCTTCCTCGATGTTTCGCGCGGCGCCGAAAAAGCGCTTCGGCCGCTGCAGCGCGTTGGCGTCGACGCCACCGGTGAGCACTTTGCCCGATGCAGGAACGACGGTGTTGTATGCGCGCGCCAGGCGGGTGATCGAGTCGAGCAGAATCACCACGTCCTTTTTGTGCTCGATAAGCCGCTTGGCCTTTTCGATCACCATCTCGGCGACCTGGACGTGCCGCGTCGCGGGCTCGTCGAAAGTCGACGATACGACTTCGCCCCGCACCGAGCGCTGCATTTCCGTGACCTCCTCCGGCCGCTCGTCGATCAACAGCACGATCAGCACGACTTCCGGATAATTGGCCGCGATCGAATGTGCGACGTGTTGCAGCATCACGGTCTTGCCCGACTTGGGCGAAGACACGAGCGGCCGGTCATGTTTTCTTCGGCCTTGATGTCGCGCTCGAGAATCAGGGGTTCGTCCGGAAAGAGCGGTGTCAGATTCTCGAACAGAATCTTGCTCTTGGCGTTTTCCGGCGGCTCGCCGTTGACTTTATCGACCTTGACCAGCGCGAAATATCGCTCGCCGTCCTTGGGCGTGCGGATCTCGCCTTCGATGGTGTCGCCGGTGTGAAGGTTGAACCGGCGGATTTGCGAAGGCGAAATGTAGATGTCGTCGGTCCCCGCCAGATAGCTCGTATCGGGCGAGCGCAGGAAGCCGAAACCGTCGGGAAGCACCTCCAGCGTACCGTCGCCGAAGATGCTCTCCCCCTTCTTGGCCTGGTTCTTGAGCAGGGCGAAAATCAGATCGTGCTTGCGCAGCCGATTGGCGCCGTCGATCTCGTTGGTGTTCGCGATCTCGACGAGTTCGGTTACCGGCTTGGATTTGAGGTCGGACAGGTGCATAAAGGGTGGACGAGTGGCGGGAAGGACAGAGGCGGCAGGCTGGGCCGCTTGCTTCGATCTGGGAGGTTTGGCGCCGGGAAGCTACGACAGCGCCGGTGACGGCGACCCGCGCCGGCAATAGCCCGCGGGGCGCGGTTCAATACCAATGAAGAGTATCGGGTTTAGAGATGACTGTCAATAAAGGCCGTAAGCTGTGATTTCGACAGCGCGCCAACCTTTTCCGCGGCGACTTGGCCGCCCTTGAACAGAATCAGCGTGGGGATGCCCCGAATTCCATATTTCGCCGGCGTTCCCGGATTGGCGTCGATGTCGAGCTTGGCTATCGTGAGCCGTCCCGCATAGTCCTTGGCCACATCGTCCAGGATGGGCGCAATCATCTTGCACGGGCCGCACCATTCCGCCCAATAGTCGACCAAAACCGGGGTTCCCGCCTTCAGGACGTCGCTATCGAAAGTGGCGTCGGTGACATGCTTGATGTTCTCGCTCATGCGTTTCCTCGTGGAGCGTACCGGAAGTTGCGAAGGGCGCCATGCTCGAACGTCGCGAAAGCTTACGTTAGCCCAAAGGGTCCCGGCACGCAAGCCGGGGATGGCCCTACCGCATTGACACGCGCCTTACCTATACCGCAGCTTGGGGTTCGATTTGCTAAAATCAATATCCCACCCGATCGACGGTCCGACTTCAATGACTTATGTAGTCACCGAGAGCTGCATTCGCTGCAAGTACACCGATTGCGTCGATGTGTGTCCCGTCGATTGCTTTCGCGAAGGGCCGAATTTCCTGGTGATCGATCCCGACGAATGCATAGACTGCACCCTCTGTGTCGCAGAATGCCCGGTCGAAGCGATCTTTGCGGAAGACGACGTCCCGGACGACCAACAGCAGTACAAGGCGATCAACGCCGAGCTCGCCAAGGTGTGGAAACCCATCATCGAGCGCAAACCGGCGCCGGCTGACGCCGATCAATGGAAGACCGTCAAGGCCAAGGCGCATCTGCTCGAGCGCTGACGACGATTTGAGACTCGCGGCTCGCGGGAACCCCGTTTGACCGCGTTTGTCGCGACCGCTTACTGAACTTTGCAGAAATGACTGACAATCAGCAAAGCTCGACCCTCACCCCTTCCCCCTCTCCCGCTGAAGCAGGCGAGGGGAAATTTCGTCCGGCGCCGATGCGCCGCATAAAGGATTCCCTTATCTCCATCCCCATGCTTTTTCCCGCTGCCACCCTCACCCCCGTCCGTCTCCCACTCCCTCACCCCCGCTCCTCTCCCATGTTCCCTCACCCCCGCCCCTCTCCCATAGGGAGAGGGAGATTCATGCGGCTTCACCGAACCATCGACTCGAGGGGCGATTCGTGCGGCTTTGCCGAACCATCGGCTCGAGGGGAGATTCGTGCGGCGCCGATCGATCGGCTGGAGGGGAGCGTCGTGACGGAAATAGTCGTCAACCATTGCCTAAGACTCAGTGGAATAGCGCGCCTTTGCCGCAGCGCCGAGCGCGTTTTCCGTAGGCAACGAAAGCAGAGCACGCAGATGTGCGTGGGTTGTCACGGGATCCTCGGATGGCGCACCGCGTTTCCCGAGGTCTACAAGGTCCCGAAGCTCGGCGGGCAGCACGAGGCATATATCGTTAAGGCGCTGCAGGAGTACAAGAGCGGTGAGCGAACGCATCCCTCGATGCGCGCGATTGCTGCGTCGTTGTCCGACAGGGAGATGGCCGATCTCGCGGCGTACTACTCGGCCCCTGCGGCGACGACAGCGAGCAAATAGGACGTGCCGATGAAGACGATCGCCGTGTCACTAGCCGCCGCGCTGGTCTTCTCGACCGGGGCTTCATCTGCGGCCGATCTGGCGGCGGGACAGGCGAAGGTCAAAGAGATCTGCCAGGCGTGCCACGGCATGGATGGCAACAGTTCCAACGCCGACTATCCGAGGCTGGGCGGCCAATATCCCGACTACATGGCCAAGGCCTTGCGCGACTACAAATCGGGGGCGCGCAAGAACGCCATCATGCTGGGGTTTGCTCAGGGCCTGACCCGACAGGATATCGACAACGTCGCGGCGTATTACGCATCGCAGTCCGCAGTTTTGAGCCCAGATGCTGTGTCAGCTCTCGAGCTCCTCGGGCTTGGTCTTACGACGGTATTCGCACAAATCGACGATGATGCATTTGGGACAGAGGGGCTTTCTCGCCTGACAGATGTAACGCCCGTGCAGAATCAGCCAGTGGTGTGCATCGTGGCGGAATTCTTCGGGGGTGAACTTCATTAGTTTGCGCTCGACTTCTTCGGGCGTCTTGCCGGGCGCGAGGCCGGTTCGATTCGCGACGCGGAAGATATGCGTATCGACCGCGATGGTCGGCTGGCGAAACGCGACGTTCAGGACCACGTTGGCGGTCTTGCGGCCGACGCCGGGCAGGCGCGTCAGCGCATCGTGGTCGGCTGGCACGGTGCCGCCATGCGCTTCGATCAATTGCCGCGACAGCGCCACCACGTTTTTGGCCTTGGTGCGAAACAAGCCGATCGACTGGATATAGGGAATGAGGCCGGCTTCGCCCAGCTTTAACATCGCCTGTGGCGTATTGGCGACCGGAAACAGCCTGGCGGTGGCGAGGTTGACGCTCTTGTCGGTGGCTTGCGCGGACAGCACGACCGCAACCAGCAGCTCGTAGGCTGTGCGGTACTCGAGCTCGCTGCGGGGATTCGGATTCTGCCGCCGCAGGCGCGCGAAAATCTCCATGCGTTTGGCGGGATTCACCGGGATCGCCTAGTCTCCGAGGCGACGCAGGCGCTCGAGCCGCGCCGGCTCGGTGGCCTGGAGTCCGGCGTCCTGCGAAAGCACCGCGTAGGCCTTGCCAAACCACGGCTTTGCCGCCGCCGCGTCGTCGCGTGCGAGGTGAAGCTCGCCGAGCTCTTCGAAAACGTAGCCGTCCACTTCGCCGGTCCTTTGCAGCTCCTCGAGCAGCGCACGCTGAATCGCCAGCGCGTCGTCGTAGCGCTCGAGCGAGCGCAGGCACCGTGCGATCGCCCAGCGCGCGGCGCGGACATTGCTGCTGCCCCCGCGTTCCTCCCAGGCCGGAAGCGCCTTTTCGAAATATTCGAGCGCAATCGCGAAATCTCCGCGCCCGTGGTAGGTCCAGCCGATATTGTTGTAAAGCGACGCAAGCCAGCGCCTGGAACGCGCATCGTGCGTACTCTGGGTCATCGCCAATGCTTCTAGGTTCCACTCGAGCTGCTGGGCAGCGGGAGCGGCGATCCCCAGCATGTGCGCGGCGTCGATCGCCAGGAAATCCTCGCCAGCGCTGCGCGCGCCATCGAGCGCATCGCGGAACAGCGGCACGGCCTTTTCGGGCGCGCCCGATGAATTGAAAACGCGGCCGCGCTCGAGCAGGTAGCGCACACGGGCGCGCGGCGTTGCGCCAGGCAATGCCTTTTCGACGTCGTCGAGCGTTGCCAGCGCGGCGGCGAATTTACGCTGCAAGCCTTCGGCTCGGGCAATCTGGGTTTTGAGCTCGAGCGCGGCCGGCGACCCGGGCGCGAGTCTGACGAGCTCGGCCCGAAATCGCGATTCCGAGACGTCGGGGCGCTGGAAATCCCACCACGCATCGAGCGCGGCAGCGTCGAGCTGCGTCGTCTGCTCTGCGCTCAAGGCGCCTCCACCCATCGCGAATGAGGCGAAGACGCCCGCCGCCAGCATGGACGCCGGCGTGACTGCCTTCACCCTCCCGAGCCGTTTCCGCCTCTCCGGCGAGCTCGTGCCCGAGCGAACGCCGCCGCGACTGCGGCGCGGCGTTGATCGCGAGTCGGACCCGCCGGGACCGCCGACCGCGAGCGCCGGGAATGCGACGCGATCCGGATGTTGCGCTTGTCGTAGCGCTCCCGCGCCCGCATCGCGTCGTCGGCAGTCCAGGCGCGGTCGGAAGGCCGCATGACGATGCAATCGACGGGACACACCGGCAGGCAAAGCTCGCATCCGGTGCAGCTATCGCGCAGCACGGTATGCATGAGCTTGGCCGCGCCGATGATGGCGTCGACAGGACACGCGGCGATGCAAAGCGTGCAGCCGATGCATGCGGGCTCATCGATGCGCGCGGCTGCCAAAGGCGCTTCGGGCCCGCACGCCGGATCCAGGGGTAGGCGCGGGTGGCCCAGCATGCGGGACAGCGCCGCGATGGTCGCATCGCCGCCAGGAGGGCACCGGTTGATCGGCGCAGTTCCGGCAGCGACGGCCTCTGCGTAGGGCCGGCATCCCTCGAAACCGCAGCGCCGGCACTGCGTCTGCGGAAGCAGGGCATCGATGCGCGCGGCGAGCGAAGCAGGCTCGGACATGCTGTATTTTACCTTTGCCGCAGCAGCGCCGGGCAGCGCGATCGATCGATGTTCAAGGCCCTTTGGGCGCGCCCGGCCGCCGCTCGCTCCGCATCTTATAGTCGGCAGGGACCTTGAACAGGTCCGCGGCCGGCTCGCCACGCTTGATATTTGCCAGGCGGTAGACGGTGATGCCGCTGCGTGGGTCGCTGTTGCTACTCATCATGACGAGGTTCAGCTCGGGCGAATACCAGCGCTCGGTGACAAGCGCAATCGGCTTCTCGTTGCCGATGACCCCGGCCGCGATGGTGTGCGTCGTGCGAGTGCCGTCGGCGCGCACGCCTTCGAAATCTCGCGAGCCGAGCGATTCGGTGATTCCCTTGCCGTGCATGCCATACGGCATCGGCAAGGTGTTGCCGTGCAGCATCAGTGGCGGCATCGGTGGCGTCGGGGGGATCGGTGACGCAGCAGCGCTCGGCGATCCGTCGCTTCCGACGCGAACGACCTCGATCCTCACATCCGGCCCGCCGGCGCCATCGCTCTTGCGCACGACCACGCGGCCAGGACGCACTTCCACACCCTCCGTCACCGGAGCTGGAGGGACCGGCGGTACGGCCGCGGGCGAGGTACCAGCGGACGGAACCGGCGGATGCGGAGGCACTGGCGGTATGGGACGCACCATTCCAACCTGCGGCAGCGGGATCGCAACCTTACGATTCGGATACAGCACGTACTTCCGCTTTTCCACCGCGTCGTTGATATAGATGACGCTGCCGTGCTCGCCTTTGCGCTCCTGCCGCGTGCGGCCCGCACTATCGCGTGCGAGGAGCGTCACCGACTTGCGGACGATGCGATTGCCGTCCATCAGGACCTGCGTCCTGTCGGTGACTGCCTCGGCGCTGTAGGGTGCATTCTTGACGATCTCGCGCGCGCCGCCGACTTCGCGCGAAAGAAACGACAGCGACCCAAGCGCGTCATCGTCGAACGCGGCCTCGAGCGCGCTTTCGGCGATCTCCATCGCACTGTCGTAGGCAGCCTGCGCTTCGTCGCGCGCCTTCTCGGCTATGGCCCGCGTTTCCTCCCGGGCTTTCTCGGTGGCGGCTCGCGCTTCCTCCCGCGCCTGCCTGGCGGCGTCGCGCGCCTGCTCGCTGGCGTCGCGGGCAATCTGGTGAATCTCATCGGCGCTGGGCCCGTAGGCTCGCTGAGCGAGGGCGCCTGGGCAGGAGCCGAATATTCCGGCGGCAAACAGCATGCCGGGCAGCAACAGCCATGTCTTCAGGGTCGAAAGCATCGCAACTCTCCTCAGTCGATAAAGCGGACCGCCAGCACGGTGCCATCGCGGCGAACGAGGAGCTCGCTGGCGACGGGATCGGCGGCGCGGGCGGGATTCACCGGCAACCCGAAATCCGCAAGCATTACGCGCGGCATTCGGGTCGCAACGATATAGGCCCCTTCGTCGCTGGCGATGTCGCGAACGGGCACCAGCGGTATGAATTCGGTGGCGATGGCCGGCGCATCGCTCGCCGGCATCGGCCGGAATTCGCCGCCGCGCTGCGTTTGCAGTGTCCACGCGACGACCGCAATGGAGGCGGCGAGGAGGATGGGCCACGCTGGCCAACGCTCGCGCCAGCCATGGTGCCACCGGCGCGGCTGCAGCTTGCGCGGCCCGGCTCGCACCGCGGCTGTAATCGCCTGTTCAATCGAAGGCGGTGGCTCAAGTCCCTCAATCTCGTGACGTAGCGCGTCGAGTTTCCGGTCAAGAGCGTCGTCACTCATCGGATTTCTCCGGTGACGGATGCGTCGCGCTCATCGGCGAGCTTTTCCGCAAGAAAATTGCGCGCACGGGACAGGCGGGAGCGTATGGTCCCGATCTCGCAGCCGCATATCGACGCGGCCTCGACATACGAGCACCCGTGAAGCTCCACCAGAACCAGGGCATCGCGATATGGGGCCGGTAAACGCGCGATCGCCGTGCGCAGGAGCTCCAGCTCCCTCTTGCGCAGCAATTGCGGCAAAGGCTCGTCTTCTTCCGGTATGCGTAGCTATCTAGTCAAGGTGTCATCGTCCGTTTCAGGAAGGGGATCGTGCGCCGGTATCGCAAGCTGGCGCCGAACGAAGTTACGTGCAACGCCGCAGAGATACGCCGCCATGCGGCCG
>VBCZ01000285.1 GCA_005889025.1 Betaproteobacteria bacterium | reverse complement strand
CGCCTCCCGGTTGCGTTTTTCGTCGTGGATATCGGTATGGACCGCGTAAATGCCGATGACGTTGCCTTCGGCGTCGCGGTTCGGCGCGTAGTGGATCGATTCCCACCGCTGCTCGCCGTTGGGCTGCGCCAGCATCTGCTCGGTCGATATCGTTTCGCCGGCAAGGACGCGCGTGAGCAGCGGCTGCACCTGCCGGGACCGCGCGTCACCCAGTACCTCGCTCACCTTTCGCCCCGTCAGGTCCTTGCGGCTTTCCGAGAGCCATTCCTCGTTGTGCCGGTTGAGGAAGCGGTAGCGGTAGTCGCGATCGATGTAGGACACGCGCGCAGGAACGTTGTCCATGATCAGCCGAAGCTCGGCCTCGCTGGCGCGCAAGGCTTCCTGCGCCTGCTTCAGGCCGTGGATGTCGTTCATAAGAACGAAAGCGCCGCTGACTTCGCCCGTCGCAGTCGCGTCGGGCACGACGCGGATCGTCATCCAGCGTTGCACGCCTCCCGCGCCGGGCACCAGACGATCGAACGATGTCGATTCGCCTTGCAGCGCGCGCGAAATCATCGCCTGCGCGCTGCCGTAGATGGCATCGCCGACCACGTGTTGCAAACGCAGGCTCGCGACCTGCTCCGCGTCCAGTCCAAAGTACTGGAGGAAAGGCCGGTTGACGTAAAGGCAAAGCTCGTCCTGATCGATGTATGCCACCGGAGCAGGCACGCCGTCCATGATCGCGCGCAGCTGCGATTCGCGCGCCGCGAGGGCGTCCTGCGCCTGCTTCAAGTCCGTGATGTCGTGACCGACGATGTAGTAGCCCTTGATCGTCGCATCGAAGCGCATGTCGGGAACGATCTTGTTTCGCAGCCAGCGGCGCCGTAAGTTGACGTCGATGTGCTCGAACTCGTAGGTGACGCTTTCTCCGCGCGCGGCGCGCTCGATATACGGCTGCTGGATCTCAAAGGCGTCGGCGCCCATGACGTCCTTCACCGACTTGCCGATCGTTTCGTCGCGGTCGAGCCCCACGAGCTGCAGGAATGCGTCGTTGACGAACGTATAGTGGCGGTCGATGTCGACGTAGACCACCGGGTCGGGAATGTTGTCGGTGAACAGTCGCAGCTGTTCCTCGCGCGTGGCAAGCGCCTGCTCGGTGAGCTTCAGATCATGTATGTCGTATTCCGTGCAATACAGCCCACGCACCTGCCCGCCCGCGTCGAGATCCGGAGCGATCCGGCCGTGCATCCAGCGGCGGCGGCCGTCGGCGCCCGCGCCGACGCGCTCGTAGTCGACGTTTTCGCCGTCGAGCGCGCGCTTGATGATCGGACGCAGAAACGAGTTGACGTCGTGCGGCATGACCTCGTACGGCGTCTTGCCGTAGATCTGGTCCTGCGGCCGACAGACCCAGTTGGCGAACGCCTGGTTGACGAAGGTGTAATTGAGCTTCTTGTCGAGATACGCGATGGGTCCGGGAATATTGTCCGCGAACAGACGCAGCTGCCCTTCCTGCGATTTAAGCGCTTCGCGGATGCGGACGTCGTCTTCGATGTCGTTGATGACGACAAAGGCGCCGCCGGTCCTGCCTCCCGGCTCCCTGTCCGGAAACAGCGTAATTCGCACCCAGCGCAGCTCGCCGGAAGCCGACCGCTCGCGCCTGTCATAGCTCACTGTCGCACCCGCGAACGCGCGCTCGACATAGGCCTGCATTTCGGCCAGCGCGTCTGGCGCGACGAAATTCTTGAGCGGCTGTCCGATCAAGTCATCGACCGGCCCGCCGAGGTATTTTCCGTAGGGCTTGTTGGCGAAGCGCAGGCGCAGGCTACGGTCGAAATAAAAGATCGGCAGTCCGACGCTGTCGGTGACAATGCGCAGCCGATGTTCGCGCTCGCCGGCTTCGAGCTCGAGCCGCTTGATGTTGTCGACATCGGTGTACGTCGCCAGCACGCCGCGAACTTCTCCGCGCGGCCCGCGATCGGGGTAGAAGTCGACTCGTATCCAGAACGCGTTGCGCTTGACCGAGGAGAGCTGGCGTTCGAAGTTGACCCGCTCACCCGAAAGCGCGGCTTCGAGATAAGCGTGATACAGCTGGTAGAGCTCGCGACCGTCGACTTCGACGACCTCGCGTCCGATGACTTCGGCGTGCGGCTTGCCGGTCCACTCGAGAAACGCCCGGTTGACGAATCGGTAGTGTTGGGAAGCGTCGATGTAGCAGATCGGCAGCCCGAGCGCGTTCAGCTTGCGTTGCGACAGCGCAAGCAGGGCACCCTGGTCGAGCGCTTCGCCCACGGTCTGCTGGGTCGGGTGATCGAATCGGGTCAGGGGTCGCGTCAGGGCCATGGCACTTGAGTCTAGCCGTCCGCGCTCAAAGCATGGGAAACAGACGGGCAATCCACTCTAGAACGAAAACGGGTTGTTACAAGCAAGGAGCCTGCCATCGATCCGGCGTTGGATGGCTAGGGCTTTCTTGGTTTTTTTATCGAGTTGAGTCGCACCCCGGCTACAATCGCCGTCACAAAGAAACGCCGCGCGGCACATTTGAAATCCGGGCAAGTCGTCCTAGGGAGAGAGATTGTGGGTCAATATCGCATTCGAACCGTACTTGTTCTTGCCGCATGGGCCCTCCTCTGGCCGGAACTCGCGCTTTGTGCTCCGGCCAATCCGCCGGCCGTGCTCGGCATCCCTGTCGATTTCATCCTGTTTGCGCTTACCCTGGCAGGCATCGCGCTTTTTCACCATTACACGCTGCCGATCGCGCTCGTCGGCCTGGCCGTGATCTCGATTTTCAAGATCGCTTTTTCGCCTTTCGCGGAAGGCCCGGGCGTCGCAGGCTGGATCGCGCATCTCGGAGACGAATGGGTGTTGCTTGCCAATCTGCTGGGCCTGCTGCTCGGATTTGCGCTGCTGTCGAAGCATTTCGAAGCCAGCCGTATTCCCGACTGGCTGCCGCGATTTCTTCCCGACGACTGGAAAGGCGGGCTGGTCCTGCTCTTCATGATCTTCGTGCTGTCGAGCTTCCTCGACAACATCGCCGCCGCGCTGATCGGAGGGACGATCGCCGGCGTGGTATTTCGCGGCAAGGTTCACATCGGCTACCTTGCGGCAATCGTTGCGGCGTCCAATGCGGGAGGGTCGGGCAGCGTCGTGGGCGATACGACCACGACCATGATGTGGATCGACGGAGTCAATCCCCTTCAGGTGCTCGAAGCGTATATCGCCGCGGGCACGGCGATGCTGATCTTTGGCGTTCCCGCGGCAATCCAGCAGCAACGCTATTCGCCGATCGTTCGCGAACCT
>VBCZ01000284.1 GCA_005889025.1 Betaproteobacteria bacterium | reverse complement strand
GGTAGTCGCCGGCAAGATCACAGGTGATGCCAAGACGCAAGCCGACGGCTATGTCAGGCAAGTGGCGGGCAAGATTCAAAAAGCCTACGGCAACTTGAAGGATGCGGCCAGGAAGTCAAGATAACAAGATCGCCCGGCTTAAGCGACGTTCTCGGCGTTAAGAATGCGTGACGATTCTCGCCCGCAGGGCAAAGTCAGTTAACGGACTTGTTGCGCTTTCCACGCGCTTGCTTGTTCTCTGCGAATCGGAAGGATTGAGAAAGGAAGCCCTGCGTCACCTCAGTGCGTTCCGCAAGCTAAGCGCGCCGTCGGACCAGGTCTGACACAACAATCATCTTTGCGCTGATTACGCCGGTCGCGACACTGTCCTAGTGTTAGCAGCACGCGCGAATGGTCGGGTGCGAGCGGTCCTGCGTCATCAAAAGCCAGCGCGCCATGCGAGCATCGAGCAGATGAAACCTGTTGCATGCAGCGTTTTGAGCGAGCTGCGTTGTCAAGACATAAAGGTACCGGTTTAGCGTTTGCCTGAATGGCGCGCTTTCGTTGGTGACCCGAGCAAATCGGCTGGCGGTCATTCGCAAAGCCTGACCGCCACCCTGGACCAACCCCAGCACGGCCGAAATCTTCACGTCGAGCAACAGGGTGATTCCGCACACGCCTTCGTTGCCGACCATGCCCACTTCAAGGCTTTCGCTGGCGCCGGCGGGCGTAATCAACGAAATGTAACCGTCTGTCGGGAAGTAGACGTGCCGGATGGAGTCGCCCGGCTTGCACAAAGCTTCACCGAACTGAAGCTCAGCGTATTCACAAGCGCCGCTGACATATTCGCGATCGGTCCTGGGCAGAGACGCAATTAGCGTATTGACCCGCAGGAACGGCTGAGCGGACTTGGGCATTCGAACACCTCGTAGGACGTTGGAAAATCCAACAGTCGGCACAAGGTGCAATCCCGATGTCGAGTGATGAACTAAAGTCTTCTGACTATACGCGCTCCGTACCGAAAAGGCAGAAAAAGGACGGCTCTGTACTGTAGCGAACGGTTCCACTTCGTCATCGTAAAACACTGTACGATACCGTACGGTCGTTGCGCCGTTTTTAATTGCTGTGATAATTCCTGTGTCACCGTTTCCGGTCTTTATATGGAGAGGACGTGCCCAGACCGACGAGCCCGCAAATATCCGCGAACTCACCTGATCGCGCTCAGTTAGCTGTAAAAGTTGCTGCAATCCCAGTCAAGCTTGCCGTCATCCAACTGTCCTTGCGGCCCCTTTGCAACGGCGACACATCCACTGTCCCGGCGGAAGCAAAACAAGTTATTGCCGACGCCTGCAATTGCCTTCATTCCGCAATAGCTGACGTTCTCGAGATTATCCAGCACATGGGCGGTTGGCCTGCGGTCGGTGGTCGGTCAACCGTTGATACACAAAAGCTCACGAGCAATCCGCCGAGCTGAATCGCTTGACCGGCGCTAGGCTTAGAGGCTTCAGAGACCGCGGTACGGCGTGCCCGCAAATACGCGCCTGTACAAGTCGCGCTTAGGGCCTGATGGATTGTTCGAGGCGCCAAGCTACGGCACCAACGCTTTAGGGCGCGCGATCCGCCTCACGCGTCATACCGGTACCACGGACGCGTTCTACTGGTAATGGCTGGTCGTCGATGGTCGCCGTGCCCTACGCGTTCACGCGGGGGAAACGCCGGATGGTCAAGCTATCGCAGAGGATGCACGGATCACGCGGCCGACAAGCCGCGTTACTCGCTTTCGTCGTCGAGATTGAATGCCGCGCGCAATTTTGGCACGACGTCTCGCCATGTACCATCCGGCGAGCCTTTGCCACGGAGACGCTTGATGTGAGCGTCCCAGTTGGCGCCGTTTTCGTCCCGCTCCTGGCGCCAAAGAGCAACTCCAAAGTCCTTGGCGCTCTCGACGCTGTCGAGCTCGTCCCGTACGAGTTGGTCGAGCTCGCTTATTTCTTTACCGTTCCCCTTGAAATTATTTACTCCATATCGCAAACTGGGTCTGTCCGGTAGCGTACATAAGGCACCTGCGAAGGTCTGTGGGGACTTATGCACATGCGGTTAGTGGGCTTATATCCGCAGGCTCCCTAATAATGGGGTGCTGGCTGCGCGCCACCACAACATGTTGTACTGCCAAGGCGGCAATCTCGGTGCAATCTCTGTGGGGAACTTCACCTCGGCAATGGAAACCAAATCCGGTTGGAACTCTGCGCCCCCCAGGGTTATTGTTGCGAATCGTCTAAGCCCGCCGAAGGAGGATTACTAATGTTGGAAACCCATGTTGATGACGAATCGAGGCGCACCGCTGCGCTGGCGTTGTGGCGTTACGGCAACGATTATCTGAAAGCGGCGCAAGGACTGTGTGATCACGTGCGAATCACGTGCAACGAGTCGCAGGCCCACTACCATCTAGCCGCTCAGGGGATCGAGTTCGCGTTGAAGTCGTTTCTGCGGGCGAAGGGCGTGACGCCCGGCGATCTTAACGCGCGGATCGGTCATTCGTTGCTCGATGCATTGCAGGAGGCGCTTGCCCGCGATCTGCCTT
>VBCZ01000283.1:3407-12742 GCA_005889025.1 Betaproteobacteria bacterium | reverse complement strand
AGATTCTTGTAGCGCGCGAACGCGAACCCGCGCCCCCGGCCCGGCGCCTTGGTGTAAGTCGACCATCCAAACCGCGTCGCCGCGAGCGAGATCACCTCCCGCGCACGCGCATCGTCGAGATGGCGCAGCCGGAATTCGACCGGATCCGCCGCGGCCGCCTGCGCGAGCTCGTCCATGAAACTTTCGATGGAAAAAACATTCATGTACGCGCCCAGCGCGCGCAACGCCGATACCCGGAACGGCATCGACGCAACAAACCGGTGCACGACCCTCGCGTTGGGAAATTTGTAGAGCGGAATGGCGTTGCGGTCCCCGCCGCCTTCGGGAAGGGGGATCGGCTTGGGCACGGCTTGAGTGAACGGCGCGTCCAGATGCCACGCCGGCAGGAGGTTGCCGGCGCCGCCGCGACGCGTGCTATGCGAGTTGCTCATCACATCGTATTCCCATTCGACGATGTTGCCGCTGCCGTCGAGCGATGCCTTGACGCTGGTCAGCATCGCCGGGCCGTAGGGCTCCCACATGTGCTCCTGCTCGCGCATCCATTGCACGCGGACCGGTCGATCGGGGAAGGCGCGCGCAATCAGCGCCGCGTAGGCGGCAGCGTCGTCGGCGGCGTTGTGGCCGTAACATCCCGAGCCCTCGACGTGAATGCAGCTCACGCGCTCATCGGGCATGCGCAGCATCTCGGCAATCGATTTACGCAGGGGGAAGACGCCCTGGCTGTGTGTCCACACCGTCAGCGCGCCGTCCTTGAATTGCGCCACTGCGCAAGCGGGCCCGATCGCGCCATGCATCTGGTACGGGCGCCTGAAGCTCGCCTCGAAGCTGCGCGCGCCGGGGTTGGCAGGCGCATGGACGTCCAGATCGACAATCACATCCGCCGGAAGGCGCTGCAAATAGACGAAGAGATCGGCCTGGTCGGGAAGCCCCGTCCGGCCATCCCAGCGCGCCGCAGCGGAGAGCGCGCGCATGGCGACGATCGCTTGAAATTCGCGTTCGGCAACGACGGCGAGAAAGCTGCCGTCGCGGACGATCTTGTGCACGCCCGGCATTTTCTCGATGTCGGACGCGCCGCGCACTTCACGCAGGCGGGCGCCGTAGCCGGGCAGGCGCACGACACGCGCGTGGACCATTCCCGGCAGGCGCAGGTCCTGCACGTAGGCCACGCCACCGGTCACTTTGGCCGGAATGTCGACGCGCTGCATCGACCTGCCGACGATCGTGTAGGTTGACGGGTCCTTAAGCTTCGATGCGGATTGTGCGCGGACTTGCGTGAGCTTGTCGGCGACGAGCTCGCCGTAGGCGGCGCGGCGCCCGTCATCGGCGATCACCGCGCCGCTCTGTCCTGAGCCTTTCAGCCGCGATATTCAGACGCTCCGCCGCACGCGCGATCAAAAGCTCGCGGACCTGTGCAGCCGCGTTCATGATGGCGGTGCCGCTGTCTTTCATCGAGTTGCTGCCCGCGGTGTAGCCCTCGTCGGGCGTGCCCCGGGTATCCGCAGTGACGAGGATGATCTGGGTCGGCTGCACAGACAGCTGCTCCGCTGCGATCTGCATAAGCGCTGTCTTGACGCCCTGACCGAGCTCGGCCTTACCGGTCATGACAGTGATGCTGCCGTCCGCGCCGACCCGGATCCATGAATCGAGCATCGGTGTGGCCTCCAGGCTGCCCGGCAATTTCGGGCCGGCGGCCGCCCTTTGCGCGAGGAGTCGCGAGGGGGCCACCAGCGAGAAGGCAACGACCAGGGCGCCGCCAGCGGCGAGAAATTCGCGCCGGGAAACCGTCGATTCTGCACGCCCGGTGCTCATACCTTCTCCGGCAACGCCTGCGCGCGGGCAGCGCGCATGTTCTGCGCCGCCCGGCGTACCGCGCGCAGAATGCGCATGTGCGTTCCGCAGCGGCACAGATTGGGCATCATGTGGCGGCGGATCTCGGCGTCCGACGGCGCGGGATTCTTTTCCAGCAGCGCCTGCGCGCGCATGATCATGCCCGCGATGCAATAGCCGCACTGCGCGGCCTGCTCGTCGATGAACGCGCCCTGCAAGACGCTCAGTTTCGACGTCGTGCCCAGCCCTTCCACGGTCTTGATCTTGCGGCCTTTCAACACAGAGATCGGCGTGACGCAGGAAAAAACAGCTTCGCCGTCGATCATGACCGTGCACGCGCCGCATTGTCCCAATCCGCAGCCGAACTTGGCACCATTCATCCCTAGATGATCACGCAGCACATAGAGCAGCGGCGTGTTGGGGTCGGCATCGATGCGTTGGGTCCGGTCGTTGATGTCGAGATCGATCATTGCCTGTCCTTGCGTTGCATAGTCTCTCGCAAATGAGACGCGATGTCCGACCAGGTTGGCTGGCTGGTGAAATGCGCGCGCAGATACGCGAGCAGCGTCGCGAGCTGGTCGGCGGAAAGCGCGCCTTCAAAGCCCGGCATCCATGCGCCGCTTTCGCCGCTCTCGGGCCAGATGCCTTCGAGCACGATGTGGATGGCGTTGCGCGGGTCGGGCGCGTTGAGCGACGTCGTGAGCCCAAGCGGCACGGTGTGTGTGGATGGCGTCGAAGCCGAGGAGCCGCCATGGCAGCTTGCGCATGCCCCCTCGAAGATGACCGCGCCCTCGCCCGTTTGCGCTGCACCGCCGAGGGTTTCAGCCGGCGAGGCTGGCCGGAGGTGGCGCTGCTTCATCGTCCACATGAGGTAGGCAGCGATCGCCCGCACGTCCTCCTCGTTCACTTCCGAGAGATCGTGGCTGACCGGCTTCATCGGACCGGCTGCTGTGCCGTGGCTGTCGTCCCAGCCTTGGCGCAGATACTTGAACATCTGCTCCGCAGTCCACGGCAAGGGCGTGGGGGACGACGCATCGAGTGCCGTCGCATGCCAGCCTTCGGCTTCTCCGCCGCCGAGATCCTGGCGTTTCTCTTCCGCACCCAGTGAGTTGCGCGGCGTGTGACACGCGCCGCAATGCCCGAGGCCGTCGACGAGATAGGCGCCGCGGTTCCACTGGGCGCCGTGGGTTGGGTCGGGCCGGTAAACACCACGGTCGAAAAAGAGCATCTTCCAAGCCGACAACAGCGGCCGCAAGTTCATCGGGAACGTCAGCCGATTCGGCGGAACGACCGCATGCACGGGATCCCGGGTCATGACAAAAGCGTAGATAGCATTCACGTCATCGTCGGTGACACGCGTGAAATGATCGTACGGGAACGCGGGATAGAGATTGCGACCGGCCCGATCGGTCCCATCATGCATGGCGCGCAGAAAATCGCCTTGCGACCACGCGACGATGCCGGTTTCCACATCCGGCGTGATGTTGGTGGAATAAATTGTTCCAAACATTGTTTTCAGTGGCCGCCCGCCCGCGTACGGTTTGCCGCCGGGCTGCGTATGACATGCCGCGCAGTTGCCGATGGCCGCGAGTTGCGCGCCCTTCGCCACGGTTTGGCGGTCGAACATTGGCTCGCGAGTCGCCGCGTCGGCCGGCGCATCCCAACGCGCGTCCGATAGGATCGCTGCCACCGCGGCCGCCACGGCCAGCCCAAGCAGCGAGCTTCTCGTGTTCATCCCAGCATAGAGCGCCGCGGCGGCGTTCCGTTCCCGTGAAAATCGCGCGGCATCAACGTCGCGGAGCCGCGCCCGATGCCGGCGCGGCGGGATCGGCATTGGCGCATTGCAACGTTCTCGCACAGTAGTCGTTGCGCCCGCCGTAAAACGCGGCGATCTCGGCCTCGACCGCGGCTCCGGCCCTTCCCGCGGCGCGCATGTCTTTCAGCCCCACGCAGTTTGCCTTGATCTCGTCTCGCGTGGGCACGCGCAGGTGGGCACACTCGTGGAAAAAAATGTAGTCGTGCATCACCGCCGGCAACGCGTCGAGCTTGGCGCGGTTCCAGACTATCCTGAGCGCTCCAGCGCCGTCGACGGTCTTGCCGGTGAAGCCCACCGCAAGCCCGGGGTCCGCATCGACCTCCGCGACAGCTCGACCGGCCGCGATGCACTGACTACTCGTTCCATCCGAAAACGTGAACGCAAAGACCGACGACGGCCTAAGCAGCATTGCAGCCAGAGGTACGGCAACGAGCATTCCCATCGCGTGTTTTCTGTCCCGGCGACCTGGAAGTCTCCAACGTGCAGCAACAGCCACCCGTTCTATCCCCAGGGACGGCTCGATGCCGTGATGCATGGTATCGCGCTCTCTGGTATGCGACTTGCAACGTCAGACTGGCATGCATGCCCGCTCGGGATTTGTGCCCGCGGCCGTCGCATTTTAACGCCTGGCGGCATGTTTTCTCTTGATACGACGCTTGCCCCGGCGTTGGCGGTCGGGCGAGTGCGAAGGAAAAGCAAGAAATGAATAAGCTTCGAAGCGTTTGGCTCACCACAGCAGCGATCGGCATGCTGTCGTTCATCCATGGCGGGCTAGCGCACGCTGTGGAAGCGGCGCCGCGAGGCGCTAACGCTCCCGTGGTGGTGATGGACAACCAGGGGCGCGTCATCAAGACGCTTAATCCCGAGCCCAGCAAGGGAGCGATGGCGGCGAAGGCAGCCGATGCCGAACGTGCGCTCGCGACAGCCAAGGCCGACGAAGACCAGAAGCGCAAAGACCGCATATTGTTCGATTCATACACGACCGAAGCGGAAATCGACCTCGCGCGCGACCGCGCCGCGTCGGTTCTGGAAGCTCAGATGGAGATTGGCAGGGCTTATGCGACCATGCTGGCAAAGCGCAGGTCGGAACTGGTCAAGCGCAAAGCGGACGCCGGCAACAAGCCGCTGCCGCCCGCCGACGAGGACGAGATCGCCCGGCTGGGCATTGCAATGGAGCAGCAGAGCGCCGTTCTGGCGCAAAAGAAGCAAGAGCTCGACCGCGCCCTGGCGCGCTACGCCGCGGACAAAAAGCGGTGGCAGGAAATCAACGGCACGCCGCCACTGGCACCCCCGGTCGCCGCGACTCCCGCGACCAAATAATCCCGCATCATGCAGGCGCTGCGCCGCGCAGCTACACAATAGTGCGGTGGAGCCTCAAGCCCGCGCGCGCAGTCTGCGATCGATCGCGAGCAGCACAGCGTTGACGCTTGCGGCGAATATGACGAGCAGCAGGGTCACTGACATGATCGTGCGCATGTTGTGCAGGTTCATCGCCTGGATGAGAAGGTATCCCAGCCCGCGCTGCGAGCCGAACATTTCGCCAAGAAGCGTACCGACCAGCGTGAGCGAAAATCCGACGCGGATCCCTGCGACGATTTCCGGCAGCGCCGCGGGGAGCAGTATCCGCTGAGCCGACGCCAGCGGTGAAAGCCGAAGCACCCTCCCCGTTCTGGCGAACACGGGATTGAGATTGCGGATCGAATTCATCGCAAAAAGGGCGATCGGCACGATGCCCTGGATCGCGCCGAATGCCACTTTCGCGGGCATGCCGATCCCGACTATCAACAGGATGATCGGATACAGCGTGACCTTGGGTATCGAATAAAGCGCGACGAGGATCGGCTCCCCCACTTCGCCCGTCATCGAGTGCGCGCCGAGCAAAAAACCGATGCCGAGCCCGATAACGACCGCGATGGCGAACCCCTGCGCGAACGCGAGCAGCGTCTCGTTGACATGCGGCCAGAAACGCGGGTCGGCCAGCATCACCGCGAGGCTGCGAAATGTGCTGACCGGGGAAGTAAGCGCCACGTCGCCGACGACCCAGTACATCGCCTGCCACAGCAGGAGAAGAATCGCGATCAGCGCCAAAGGATCGCGCCATTTCATGGCGTTTACGTTCGCCTCCTCGCGAGCAGGCGCCGCTCCCTGTCGAAATTGTTGTAGGCGTAGGAGATTTCGTAACCGATGCCGCGGCTCGACGTGATGAATTCCGCGCCGATTACCCCGACAAACGAGTACGCCACGCAGAGCTTGAACCCGGTGAAAACGTACGGCGCGGCGAATGGCAACCGGACTTTCCTGTCCATCGCCCAGCCGCTGAGCCGGTGCATGCGCGCGACCTTGACCAGAACCCGGGGCACGCGATCGAGGCCGTTGAGCGTGTTGATAATCACGGCCATCAATGCGAGCAAGAAGCCGACTGCGATCTGCGGGAGATCCCCCAAGCCGAATATGACCATGAGCAGCGGGTAAAACGCGTACACCGGAATCGCGTAGTAAGTCGCGAACAAGGGATCGAGGATGCGCCGGGCCGTGGGAAGCCGATGCAGAATGGTTCCGACGATGACTCCGCTCACCATCGCGGCGACGATCGAAATACACACGTTGCGCAGCGTCACCCAGATGTCGGCCGCGAACCTGCCAGAGGCGAGGATCTGGACCGTCGAGTAGATGATAGTCGACGGCGCAGGCATCACGAAACTGGAGATGACTCCGGTGCGGCACAGGAACTCGAGCGCCCCGACCGCAACCAGAATCACGACCATACGAATGATACCGGCGCGTTTCATGACGCTGGCGCGGCGTGACCGAGCGAGCGCAGCGACTCGCTGCGCAGTTTTTTCCAGATCTGGCCGGTCAGCAGACCGAATCGAGCTTCCGTGACGATCGTGCTGTCACGCCCGCTGGGCCAGCCGGTGTCGACGATCTCCAGGAAATTTCCCGGGCGCGCGGACATGACGCCGACGCGATCGGCAAGCATCGCCGCTTCGTCGATCGCGTGGGTGATGAGAAGCACGGTCGCGCCGGTTTCACGCCATAGCCGCAACAGCTCGTCACCCATCAACAACCGGGTCTGCTGGTCGAGAGCGCCAAACGGCTCGTCGAGCAGGATCAAGCGGGGCTTGAGCACGAGCGTGCGGGCGATGCATACCCGCTGTCGCATGCCGCCGGATAGCTGCGCCGGATAGGCGGTCGCGAATTCCTTGAGGCCCATGAACTCGAGCGCGTAGTCGACGCTGGCGCGGACATCGTCAGCGGACTTTCCAGCCTCGCGCAGCCCGAAAGCGATATTGTCGAAGACGCTGAGCCATGGAAAGCTCGCGTCCTCCTGGAACACGACCCCGATGCCGTCCGGCACGCGTCCGGCGATAGGGCGGCCCTCGAAGCTTGCTGCTCCCGCTGACGGCGCGACCAGTCCTGCCATGACCTCGAGCAGCGTCGACTTGCCGCAACCGGAGGGGCCGACTACGGCGAAAAACTCCCCTCGATACAAGTCGAGACTGAGCGGACCGAGGGCATGCAGCTCCGGGCGGCCGGCCCGCGGCGGATAGATGCGCGTGACGTCGCGCAGCGACGCGTGGACGCTTCGCGTCCCCGCCTCCGCTTTCATTTCGCCTTTTTGCTCTTCAGGTCGTCGGGCAGAAACGACTCGTCGACGAGCTTCGACCAGTCGACGTCGACCTTGATCGCGCCCACCAGCTTTTGCGCCCGGATCATGTTATTCATGGTGTCGATGCGCAGATCGCCGGCGCCCCAGTACGGGACGCCGCCTTTTTTCTCGGATTCGAGCAGGCCGCGGACGACGCGCTCGGTCACGGCGGGATCGAGGTTGTACGCTTTGGCGATGATCAGCGACGCGTCCTTGGGATTGGCGACCATGTATTCGACGGCTTTGCGGCGCGCCTTGAGCACGCCGCGGATGAAGTCGCCTCGTGTGCGCGCCGCGTCGGCGGTGGTCACGCCGACGACATTGCTGAGCGCTGGCAGCACCTCTGGCGCGGATGCGACGATCTTGTATTTCCCCGGGTTGGACGACCACATCGGCTCGGTGATCGGCACTACGTCCATCCCTCCCAGCTCGAGCACGGTGAGCCCGGCGCCGAATCCGCCGGTACGACTCAGCTTGACCTCGGCTGCGGGAATCCCTGCCGCCTCGAGCAAGAGATAATCCAGCGCCTCGCTGGTCGAGCCCGGGTTGGTAAATCCCAGTCGCCGGCCTTTCAGGTCTTTCATCGAATTAACCGGCGAGTTCGGCATTGCTACCCAAACGAACTCCGCGACGGTGTGAACGTTGCCGCTGATTATCCGAAGATCGGCGCCGCCCTGCACCGCGGAGACGACCGCGGAGGGCGCGGCTTCGCCATACGCAAGCTTGCCGCCGAGCAGATTGCGGATGGTGCTGCCTCCCCCGTCCGAACTCAGAATGCCGTCGACGTTGACGCCGAATTCCTTGAAATATCCCTTCTCGAGCGCCACTGCGTACGGCATGCCGTTCGGCGAGGTGCCGTAGTTGGATACGACGATCTGCTCGGCAAACGCGGACGCGGTCGGCATGAGAGCCGAAAGCCCAAAGACCGAAGCGGTTGCGCATGCCATCGCGCAACGGGCGGAAAATCCAAAGCGCATCATGAACCTTCTCCTCCCAAATAAATCGATCCTGCTATTCTACTTGTGCGAGAGATGCCTCGCACTGCGAGCAGCATGTCAGGGAGCGCGCGCTATGGATGGTTCGACCACGCTTGTCGAGCGGCTGAAAAACCTCAGCTCTTCGGTCATCAGCGATGTGCTCGATGTTTGCGGCTATCCGAACCAATCGCTGTCCAGCGACATCCGGCCGCTCGATCGCAAGATGCGCCTGGCCGGAGCGGCTATCTGCTGCGCCGGCCAATCCGAGGAACAGCATCAGGCTGCGGATGCAATCGCGCCCGCTGCAGCGATCTCGAACTACGAGATCGATCGCTGCATCGCCCCCGGCGGTATCGTCGTCATTGCCACTAACGGTCACTCGACCTCGGCGGTCGTCGGCGGCCTGATGTGTCTCGCTTTCAGCCGGCGATCCTGCGGCGGCTTGGTGACCGATGGCGGTGTTCGCGACATCTCCGAGATAGTGGAGTTGCAATTGCCGACGTTCTGTCGCTACGCCACGCCGCTCAATTCAGTGCGGCGGTGGAAGCTGACCGGCATGGGAAGTACCGTCCGGCTGGCAGGACAGGCCTCTGCGGAAGTGGAGATTCAACCCGGTGATCTGGTCATAGGCGACGCGGACGGCGTGATGATCGTTCCGCTCTCGATCGCCGCCGATGTCATCGCGTGGGCCGAGCGGCTCGCCGCAATAGAAGCGACGATCGTGGCGCAGCTCGAAGCGGGCGAACCGCGTGAAGCCGTGTTCTCTGCCAACCCGCGTTTTGCCCACATCGGCCGGTTGTAACCACCCGAGAGCTGACGCTCGAGTTTCAGGGAAAACCTTCGGCCGCCGTGATCGACGAGAACCATCGCATGAAGGGCGCGGTCTGACCGGACATGGCTCGATGGTATATACGCTCCTTCTGCTGGGTCATCGCCGCGTCATTTCTGGCCGCATCCTCGCCGCAGGCCGCGCCGCAGGACAGTCGCGATATCATCGTAAAGGTTCAGAAGAAGGGCGAGTGGGTGATCGTCGATGTCGACTTTCCAGTCGACGCCACCGTGCCCG
>VBCZ01000283.1:0-3392 GCA_005889025.1 Betaproteobacteria bacterium | reverse complement strand
AAGTTCGTTTCCAATCTGTTGTCGAGCAGGATCCTCGGACGCGAGGGGAACACGCTAAGCGTCGAGCAAAAAGGCAAGGCCTCGCGCGGTCCGTTGACGATTTCCTTCGAAAACGTTCGCGAAATCGTGCTTACGCCGCAGCGCGAAGTGCATTCGCGACTCGTCAGCGGCGACCTCAAGGCGTCGGAATTCACCACGCGCGTGATCGATCGCGGTGCGTTCACACAGATAATCAATCATGGCGAGTTCATCCCGAACATCTGGGTTCCGCCCGTCATCGGCCCTGCCCTAATCGAAGCGGAAACGCGCAAGCAGTTCCAGGAACTGCGCCTCGAGATCCTGCGCCGCAAGGCGGAAACTGCGGCGGGACGGCATTAGGCTCCGCCATCAGCGGAATCATTTGAAGGCTGCAGCGCAATACTGGCGCAAAGGGCGGCGCAGCATGCGATTGATCGCGCTGCTTGCGCTGCTCCCGCTGTTGACGTCGTGTTTTTCCATCACTGTCGATCCACGCGCATTGCTGTCGAGTCCGGACGGCGCGGTCCGGGTTCGGTCTCTACCCTGTGACGCGCGGCAAGGCGTCTCCGAACCGGACGCGGCGACCGCGGCGAATGCGCTGGACCCGCGCGCGATCCACGTTCTGACGTGGAACATCAACAAAGAGCAAGATGCTGCCTGGGAGGGCGATCTTGCGCGCTTCGTCGAAGAAAGCGATATCGTCCTGCTGCAGGAGGCGGCCCTGCGACGCCCGCTCCGCGACATGGTCGAGCGATCGCGCCTGCGGTGGATCATGGCGAGCTCGTTCATGTTTGGCGCAGAAGATGTCGGGGTCCTCACCGCAGCTCGCGTTGCGCCGATCGAAGTCTGCACGCTGCGCGCCTTCGAACCTTTGATCCGGCTGCCGAAGTCCGCAGTGATCGCCTGGTTCCGGCTGACGGGCCGCGGGCGCACGCTGGCGGTTGCCAACATTCACGCAATCAATTTTTCGTCGGTCGATGCTTACCGCTCGTAGGTCGAGGCACTGGCTGCCGCGCTTGTCGGACACCGGGGTCCCATCGTATTTGCGGGTGATTTCAACACTTGGAACGACGCCAGGACCGGGGTTCTCCACGCGATTGCTGACCGGCTGGGGCTGATCGAGATAACATTCGCCACCGACACGCGATCGCTGTTCTTTGGCAGGCAACTCGACCATATCTTTGTGCGTGGCCTGGAAATGATCGAATCGTCCTCGATACCGGTGACCTCGTCCGACCACAATCCGGTCGCCGCAACGCTTCGCGTAACTGAACACTAAAGGTCAACGTCTTTCAGACCCATGCGACGACCACTCTACTCGGCTAAGCGAACGAAACGCTGGCAAGTCGTGCTCGTGTCGATACTCGCCACCATCGTCGCGGTGCTCGTTGTCCTGAATTTCTCGACGGGCGAAATCGAGATCAAGGAGCGAGTGACACACTCCTACGCGATCTCGGACCCGCAATTCCAGCGATCGATGAGCGCGCTGCTCGGCCCCCCGCTCGTCGGCGGCAATAACATCGATACGCTGCTGAATGGCAATCAGATCTTCCCGGCCATGCTCGATGCCATCATGCATGCCAAAAAGTCGATTACTTTCGAAACCTATATCTACTGGTCAGGCAAGATCGGCAAGCGGTTTGCCGATGCGCTCGCCGCACGGGCCCGTCAAGGGGTTCGCGTGCATGTCCTGCTCGACTGGGTCGGCAGCAACAGGATAGACGCGAGCTTTCTGGACACCATGCGCGATGCCGGTGTCGAGATCGAGAAATACCATCCACCGCGCTGGTACACGCTCAACAAGCTCAACAACCGAACTCACCGCAAGCTGCTGGTCGTAGATGGACGTCTCGGCTTCACCGGCGGTGTCGGCATCGCCGACGAATGGGACGGCAACGCGGAGGACTCCGAGCACTGGCGCGACACTCATTTCCGGCTCGAGGGTCCGGCGGTTGCCCAAATGCAGGCGGCGTTCGTCGACAATTATCTTCTGTCCACGGTGGCGGCAACGCGCAGCATCGATCTCGCGATGGCGTATTTCGTGCCGGACGATCTTGCCCAGGATGCGCTGCTGGACGCATTGCGCCGCGGGGTGAAGATCCGCATGATCCTGCCCGGGCCGATTACCGACACCGAGGTGCTGCGCAAGGCGTCGCATGAAAAATGGGGGACGCTCCTGCAGGCCGGCGCGGAAATCTACGAATTTCAGCCGACCATGTTTCATTGCAAGGTCCTGGTCGTCGACGGGCTCTGGTCATCGGTGGGCTCGACCAACTTCGATAACCGCTCATTCCGCCTCAACGATGAAGCCAACCTCAACATCTACAGCCGGGAGTTCGCGGAGCGACAGATCGCGGTGTTCAATGACGACCTCAAGCGCTCGCGTCGCATCCGCTACGCGGATTGGCAAAGTCGGCCGTTGTGGGAGAAGGCAACCGAGCGCGTCGAGGGGCTAATCGATTCGCAACTCTAAGCGCCGAGTTGTTCAGGATGTGACAACCGAGCGGATCGACTGAGTCGAGCGCATCGTCGATGCGCTCCCGCGATAACACGTCGCTGGTCAGCTCGGCAGGCAGCGAAATCACCAACCCTTACCCTGACGACTCCCGTTCGCACGCCGAGCCTTTCCGCCGCGCTGCGTGAGAGATCGAGAACCCGTCCTGCGGTGTGCGGGCCGCGATCGTTGATGCGCACGATCACCGACTTGTTGTTTTTCAGGTTGGTCACTCTGGCCCGGCTGCCCAACGGCAAGGTCCTGTGCGCGGCAGTCAGCATATCGCGATCGTACGGCTCACTGCTTGCGGTTGCGCCTCCCTGGAGGCGATCGCCGTAGACGGATGCGATGCCTGTTTCGCCAATGCGCGGCGCTACTGCAGCGATTGGCGCGGCCCGCAGCATTTCGCCGACGCACTTCGGAACCGCAGCGATCGTCGTTGCCCGCCGGATTCTGCCATCGAGATGGTACGTTGCATCACTTACGCCCGCGTGCGAATACGCCGGCACGGCATCACCTGCCTGGCCCAGGCCCATCGCGACGACGAATCCAAGAGCGCGTTTGCTGAGCGTCACCGAAAAAATTATCTTTGCGTCGCGGCCCCGGGTTGCGCCCTTATACACCGGAAATTCGACTACTGTCCGCTGCACGACGTACCATGACACACTTGGCAAAATGCTCTGGTACGGTGCGATCGCTGCCGGAAGGGAGATGATTCAGTAATGGACCGGCGGACGTTCATCGCCGCCGCCGGTGGTTTCCTCGCCGCGGCGCGCGTCGCCTGGGCGCAACACGCTGCAACCGTTCCCCGGATCGGCGTTCTCTCCCCATTCGTTCCTTCCGATGCCGCGCGTTGGCACGAGGCGTTCCGCCAGGGGCT
>VBCZ01000282.1 GCA_005889025.1 Betaproteobacteria bacterium | reverse complement strand
ATGTCTCGACCTCCTTCCACGCAAATCTCGATGAACTTCGTCGCACCCTCGCCGTCGCGCACGATCGCCTGCGCGAGCTCGACCGCGACAGCGTGAATCGCCTCGCTGACCGCCACGAGGCGCGAGTCGTCTGCGCGCGCGATGGGCTCCATCGGCGCCTTGCCGGATGTGATGACGATGAAGCTGTCGTTGGTGGAGCTATCGCCATCGACAGTGATGCGGTTGAACGATGCATCGGCAACGTCGGTGACAAGCCCGGAGAGCAACCTGCCGGCTATCGGAGCATCGGTTGCGACAAAGCCAAGCATGGTCGCCATGTTCGGCGACATCATCCCGGCGCCCTTGGCGATGCCGGTAACCGTGACGCCGACACCTTCGACGTCGACTCGCCGCGAGGCTCCCTTGGCAACGGTGTCGGTGGTCATGATCGCGCGCGCGGCTGCGTGCCATCCCGACGGCGAGAGCGCCGCATGACATTGCGGGAGCGATGCGACGATCTTGGCCACCGGCAGCGGCTCCATGATGACTCCGGTGGAAAACGGCAGCACCTCGTGCTCTTCACAGCCCAGGAGACTGGCGGCCGCGGCGCAAGTCTCGCGCGCGTCGGCGATTCCCCGGCGACCGTTTCCGGCATTGGCGTTCCCTGCATTGATCAGCAGTGCACGCGTCGCGGTGTTCCCGTCGAGATGCTCGCGGCAGACTTCAACCGGTCCCGCGGCAAACCGGTTCTGGGTGAACACGCCGGCTGCCTGCGTCCCGAGATCGAGCGCGACAAGCACGACGTCATCGCGCGTCCAATGCTTGATTCCCGCCCCTGCCGTACCGAGCTTCACACCGGGCACCGGGAACAGTTGCTCCGGAGCGGGCGCAGTGTAGTTCACCGGCATCGTGTCAGGAGCCTCAGGTGCCTAGATTTTTCCGTGGCAGTGCTTGTATTTCTTTCCGGATCCGCAGGGGCAGGGGTCGTTGCGACCGACCTTTTGTCCGGCGCGCGTGAACGGCGGCGGCGATGTCACGCGCGGCGGGTCCTCCGGCGCAGCCGCCAGCGCCTCGTCGTAATCCGCGTGCTGGTATTTGACGTTTGAGACCGGCGGCGCTTCCTCGACCGCCTGAACATCCTGTTCCGACCGTACCTGCACCGTGAGAACGATCTTCACCACGTCGTGCTTGATTCTATCGAGCATGTCGGAAAAAAGCTCGAAAGCCTCGCGCTTGTATTCCTGTTTCGGGTTTTTTTGCGCGTATCCGCGCAGGTGAATGCCCTGCCGCAGGTGATCGAGCGCTGCAAGGTGTTCGCGCCAATGCTGGTCGAGCGTCTGCAGCATGAGGTTGCGCTCGAATTGATGAAAAAGCTCCGGGCCAACCATCTTAAGCTTGTCCTCGTACTGTTTGTGCGCCACTTCGCGCACGCGATCGCGCAGCGCGTCGTCGGTAAGCTCGGGCTCCGCCTTAAGCCACTCGCCCACCGGCGCGGCTATCTGGTACTCCCCGGCAAGCGTGCCTTCAAGCCCGGGAACATCCCACTGCTCCTCGACCGATTCGGGCGGGATCCAGACCCGCACCGCATCCTCGACCTGGCCGGCGATCATGTTGCGGATGGTCTCGGAGACATCCTCGGTTTCAAGGAGCTCGTTGCGCTGCTGATAGATCACGCGACGCTGGTCGTTGGCGACGTCGTCATACTCGAGGAGTTGCTTGCGGATATCGAAGTTGCGTGATTCGACACGGTTTTGCGCCTTGGCAATCGAGCGGTTGACGATCGGATGCTCGATTGGCTCGCCTTCCGGCATCTTCAGTCGCTGCATGATGCCCGACAGGCGCTCGCCGCCGAAGATGCGCAGCAAGGGATCTTCCAGCGACAGATAAAAACGCGACGATCCCGGGTCGCCTTGCCGTCCGGAACGTCCGCGCAGTTGGTTGTCGATGCGCCGCGACTCGTGCCGCTCGGTGCCGACGATGTGCAGGCCGCCGGCTTGGATCACCTGGTCGTGCAACAGCTGCCACTCGCCGCGCATTTTTGCGATCTGCACGTCTTTTTCCGTATGGCCGAGCTCGGGATCTTCGCGCAGCTTGAGGATCTGCGGCTCGATTGCGCCGCCCAGCACGATGTCAGTTCCGCGGCCCGCCATGTTGGTCGCGATGGTGATCGCCTTCGGCCGGCCTGCCTGCGCGACGATCTCGGCTTCACGCGCATGTTGCTTGGCGTTGAGCACCTCGTGCGTCAATTTTTCCTTTTCGAGGAACTTCGACAGCAGCTCGGAATTCTCGATCGACGTCGTGCCGACCAGCACCGGCTGGCCGCGGGCATGGCAATCCTTGATGTCACCGACGATCGCGTCGACCTTTTCCTGGAAGGTGCGGAAAACGAGATCGTTCTCATCCTTGCGAATCATCGGCAGGTGAGTCGGGATCACCATGGTTTCCAGGTGATAGATCTGCTGGAATTCGAATGCTTCGGTGTCCGCCGTTCCGGTCATTCCCGCAAGCTTGTCGTACATCCTGAAATAGTTCTGGAACGTGATTGAAGCGAGCGTTTGATTCTCCCGCTGAATGGGAACGCCCTCCTTCGCCTCGACAGCCTGATGCAGGCCGTCCGACCATCGCCGTCCCGCCATCATTCTTCCGGTGAACTCGTCGACGATGACCACTTCGCCGTTCTGCACGACGTAGTGCTGGTCGCGGTGGAATAACGCGTGCGCGCGGAGCGCCGCGTACAGATGGTGCATCAGCGAGATGTTGTGCGCGTCGTACAGGCTGCTGCCGGCCGGCAGCAAGCCGGCCTGCGTGAGTATGCCTTCGGCGTTGACGTGCCCCTCCTCGGAGAGCAGAACCTGGTGCGCCTTTTCATCGACCCAGTAATCGCCGGGGCCCTTTTCCTCGGCTTGCCGGGTCAATTTCGGCGCCAGCTCGTTGAGCCGGTAGTACAGATCCACGTTGTCGTCGGCCTGACCCGAGATGATCAGCGGCGTCCGCGCCTCGTCTATCAGGATGGAGTCGACTTCGTCGACGATCGCGTACGAGAGCCCGCGTTGCACTCGCTGCGATGCCTGGAAGACCATGTTGTCGCGCAAGTAGTCGAAGCCGAACTCGTTGTTCGTGCCGTAGGTGATGTCCGCGGCGTATGCTGCCTGCTTCGCGCCGTGCTCCATCTGCGACAGGTTGACGCCGACGGTCATGCCCAGAAAACGGTAGATCCGGCCCATCCAGTCGGCGTCGCGCTGCGCGAGGTAGTCGTTGACGGTCACTATGTGCACGCCGTTGCCGGTGAGCGCGTTGAGGTACGCCGGCAGCGTCGCCACCAGCGTCTTGCCTTCACCGGTGCGCATCTCGCCGATCTTGCCGTAATGAAGCGCTATGCCGCCGATAAGCTGCATGTCGAAATGGCGCATTTGCAGCGTGCGCTTGCCGGCTTCGCGCACCACGGCGAATGCTTCGGGCATGATCGAATCGATCTCCTCGCCATTGGCGACGCGCTGCTTGAAGACCGCGGTCTTGGCCTTGAGCTCATCGTCCGACAGTGCCGCGATTTCGGGCTCGAGCGCGTTGATGCGCCCGACCACCTGCGCGTACTGCTTGAGCAGCCGCTCGTTACGGCTGCCGAAAATCTTGGTAAGGATGTTGGAGATCATTGTCGGTCGCTGCCGCCGGCTCCGCATGGCGGCCAGCAAATATAACGCTCCTGGCGGCCGGAACGCGGCACGTCCCGCGTCGAAGGAGCGTAACGTAATTTGT
>VBCZ01000048.1 GCA_005889025.1 Betaproteobacteria bacterium | reverse complement strand
TGCATCTCGCGCCGGATGCCGAGCAGACGCGCGATCTGGTTTCCAGCGGCGCGATATGCATCGCCTATGAAACCGTTACGTCGCCGTCCGGAGGTCTGCCGTTGCTTGCGCCGATGTCGGAGGTCGCGGGGAGAATGGCCATTCAGGTCGGCGCTTATTTTCTCGAAAAGGCGCACGGCGGCCTCGGCGTGCTGCTCGGCGGCGTTCCGGGCGTCGATCCGGCGAAGGTCGTGATCCTCGGCGGGGGCGTCGTCGGATCGCACGCATGCCACATCGCGCTGGGCATGGGCGCCGAAGTGTGGGTGCTCGACCGCAACACCGAGGTGCTGCGCGCGTTATGGCGTCAGTTCGGCCGGCCGCTCAACACGGTCTTTTCGACTCACGATGCGATCGAGCAGCACGTCACGACCGCCGACCTGGTGGTGGGCGGCGTGCTCATTCCCGGCGCGTCGGCGCCCAAACTCGTTTCGGCGGCGCTCGTGAAGCACATGAAAAAAGGCGCCGTGATCGTCGACGTGGCGATCGATCAGGGAGGATGCTTCGAGACTTCGCGTCCGACGACGCACGCGGACCCGACCTACGTTGTCGACGGAGTCATCCACTATTGTGTGGCCAACATGCCGGGAGGCGTTCCGCGCACGTCCACTTTCGCCTTGAACAACGCGACGCTGCCGTTCGTGCTTACGCTGGCCGACAAGGGCTGGAAAGAGGCGCTCGCAGACGACTCGCACCTGAGGAACGGTGTCAACATCGCGTTCGGCAAAGTCACCTGCAAGCCCGTTGCCGATGCGCTCGGTTACCCTTACGTCGAACCTTCGCAGGCGCTCGGCGGTAGCCTGCACTGAATTCACGCCGTTTTAGGAAACCCTATGAACACCATGACAGATACGAAGAACCTGTCCGGCCGCACGGTCGTCGCCGGCAGGCAGAAGATGACGCCGTCGGAGGCTTTTGTCGAGACGCTGGTGGCGCAGGGCGTGACAGACGTGTTCGGCATCGTCGGCTCGGCGTACATGGATGCGCTGGATCTTTTTCCCCTTGCCGGCATTCGCTTCATTTCCGTCGCCCACGAGCAGGGCGCCGGCCATATGGCCGATGGCTACTCGCGAGTGTCCGGGCGGCACGGCGTGTGCATTGCGCAAAATGGCCCCGGCATCACCAACTTCGTCACTTCGATCGCCGCGGCGTACTGGGCGCATTCGCCGGTCGTCGTCATCACGCCGGAAACCGGCTCGATGACGCTGGGCTTGGGAGGATTCCAGGAAACCGAGCAGCTGCCTATGTTTTCCAAGATCACCAAATACCAGGCGCACGTCAACAACCGCGCACGCATCGCCGAGTTGACCGGGCGTGCATTCGATCGGGCGCATCTCGAGCTAGGGCCGGCGCAAGTAAACATTCCGCGCGATTTTTTCTACGGCGATATCGACTGCGAGATCCCGCCGCCGCTCGCCATCGAGCGCGGCGCGGGAGGCGAGCAAAGCCTGACCGATGCGGCCGAGCTGATCGCCCAAGCGCAGTTCCCGGTGATTCTCTGCGGCGGCGGCGTGGTGATGGCCGAAGGTGTCGCGGAGGCAATCGAGCTGGCCGAGCTGCTCGCCGCGCCGGTATGCAACAGTTACCTGCACAACGACTCGTTTCCGGCGAATCATCCGCTGTGGTGCGGGCCGTTGGGCTATCAAGGCTCGAAAGCGGCGATGAAGCTCATCGCCAAGGCCGACGTCGTGCTCGCCCTTGGAACGCGGCTGGGACCGTTCGGAACCCTGCCTCAGCACGATATCGACTACTGGCCGAAAAACGCGAAAATCATTCAGATCGATGCCGATCCCAAAATGCTGGGTCTGGTGAAGCGAATCTCGATAGGCATCTGCGGCGACGCCAAAGCGGCGGCGCGCGCTCTTCTCGCGCGCCTTCGCGGCAAGTCGCTCGCGTCCGGCGCGAACAACGCCGATCGAGCCAAGATCGTCGCCGCCGAAAAGCGCGCGTGGGAAGCCGAGCTCGAGACCTGGACGCACGAGAAGGACGCGTGGTCGCTGGAAGTGTCGAAGGGCTCGACGCATATGCACCCGCGGCAGGTGCTGCGCGAGCTCGAAAAGGCGATGCCGGACGCGGCGATGGTGTCGACCGACATCGGCAATATCTGCTCGGTGTCGAATTCGTATCTGCGCTTCAACCGTCCGCGCTCGATGTTCGCGGCGATGAGCTTCGGCAACTGCGGCTACGCGTTCCCCACGATTATCGGCGCCAAGGTCGCCGCGCCCGACCGCCCGGGAATCGCCTACGTCGGCGATGGCGCGTGGGGCATGAGCTTCGGCGAGATCCAGACCTGCATTCGTGAGAACATCCCCGTCACCGCGGTCGTATTCAACAACGGCCAATGGGGCGCCGAGAAGAAAAACCATGTCGACTTCTATTCCAATCGCTTTGTCGGCGTGAATCTCGACAAGCAGCCATCGTGGTCGGCCGTTGCGCGCGCGATGGGCGCGGAGGGCGCAACCATCGGCAGCTTGTCGGACGTCGGCCCGGCGCTCTCCGCCGCAGCGAAGGCGCAGGCGCAGGGCAAGACGACGGTCCTCGAGATGATGGTGACGCGCGAGCTCGGCGATCCGTTTCGCCGCGACGCGCTGGCGTTGCCGACGCGTCACCTTTCCAAGTACAAGGCGACGGCGGCGCGCTGAACCGTCGGCCTTTGCGCGAATCGCTGCGACCAAGGGAACACGAATGATGCAGTCCAGGTTATTGCGCGCCGCGTCGGTCTGTATGCTGGCGCTCTTGTCGGCGATAGCCGGCGCGCAGGACGCAGCGCGCGACTATCCCACCAAGCCGATCCGCTTTCTGGTTCCCTATCCGCCTGCGGGCGGCACCGACATCGTCGCGCGAACGCTCACCGAGCCCCTGTCGCAAGTCCTCGGGCAGCCGATCATCATCGACAATCGCGGCGGCGCGGCGGGCAACCTGGGAACCGATCTCGCTGCCAAGGCGCCCGCCGACGGCTACACGGTCCTTTTCACGCTGTCGTCGCACACCATCAATCCGCGCCTCTACGACAAGCTGCCGTTCGACGTCGAGAAGGATTTCGTTCCGGTCAGCCTGGCGGCGATGATTCCGCAGATCCTGGTCGCGCATCCGAGCGTGCCCGTCAACAACGTCAAGGAGCTGATCGCGCTTGCCCGCTCGCAACCCGGAAAACTGAACTACGCATCGGTGGGCACCGGCTCGCCGGGACACATCGCCGGCGAGCTTTTCAAGCTCAAGACCGGCATCGACATGGTTCACGTTCCATACAAGGGCGGCGGCCCGGCCGTCACCGACACGCTGGGCGGGCAGGTTCAGCTGCTGTTCGTTTCGCTTCCCGCTGCGCTTCAGTACGTCAAGGCGGGTCGCCTGCGGGCCCTGGCCGTCACCAGCGACCAGCGCAGCGTCGCCGCGCCAGACATTCCCACCATCGCCGAGTCCGGCGTCGATTGCATCGTCAACTCCTGGTATGGCGCGCTCGTGCCGGCGAAGACGCCCCCTGCGATCGTCGCGAAGCTTCAGGCGGCATTCGCGAAAGTGCTGGCGATGCCCGAGATTCGGCAGAAGCTCCTCGCGCAAGGCGCGGAGGCGACATCGTCGACCTCCGCGGAATTCGAGCGCCTGATCCGGGACGAACTTGCGAAATGGGACTACGTGATCCGCGAAGCGAAGATCAATCCCGAATGAGCTCCACGGCGCAACGTGAGGCAGGACGCTTAAGCGACGCGAAGTCCACAGCGCGCGTCGTGGCCGCGTTTGTCGATAGGGCGCGCGCCGCGCAAGCCGGCGTCGACGAGCTTGTCACCGCCGCGGGCTGGGCGATCGTCCATCCCGAGCACAATCGCAGGCTCGCCGAGCTTGCGGTTCGCGACACGGGCTTAGGCAACGTTGCCGACAAGATCGCCAAAAATCGCCGCAAGACCATCGGCCTGCTGGCCGATCTCGCGGGCACCAAGTCGGTCGGCGTCATCGCCGAATTGCCGGAACTGGGCATCACCGAAATCGCCCGTCCCGTCGGCGTGGTCGGCGCGCTCACGCCGTCGACCAACCCCGGCGCAACGCCGGCAAACAACATCATCAACGCGCTCAAAGGACGCAATGCGATCATCCTTGCGCCCTCGCCCAAGGGTCATTCCACCGGCGCCTTGCTCGTCGAGTACATTCATACCGAGCTCGACCGCGTCGGCGCGCCGCGCGACCTCGTGGCGCAACTGCCATCGCCGGTGACGCGGGAAATGACGTTCGAGCTGATGCGGCAGGTCGACCTGGTCGTGGCGACGGGATCGCAAACCAACGTGCGCGCGGCATATGAAAGCGGAACGCCGGCGATCGGGGTCGGCGCGGGGAACGTTGTCGTCATCGTCGATGAGACCGCCGACACGGCGGACGCCGCGGGCAAAATTGCCGCATCGAAGATGTTCGATCACGCGACGAGCTGCTCGTCGGAAAACAGCATCATCGTGGTCGGCGATGCCTACGAACCGATGCTCGCGGCGCTGCAGGCGGTCGGCGGCGTGCGGCTCGACGCCGACGAACGCTCGCGCCTGGCGGAGGCGATGTTCTCGAACGGCAAGCTGGTGCCGCAATTTACCGCGCAATCCGCGCCGAGCATCGCGCAGCGCGCCGGCCTTGCCCGCCCCGAGCTGCAGCGCGCAGGGTTCCTTCTGGTGGAGGAAACGGGAACCGGCGCCGCGCACCCCTTCTCAGGCGAGAAACTTTCACCCGTGCTCACCCTGTATCGGGCCGCCGACTTCGCCTCGGCGGCGGAGCTCGCGCAAGGCATTCTGCGCTACCAGGGCCTGGGCCACTCGGTCGGGCTGCATACGATGCGGGCGGACCGCGCGCTGCAACTGGGGCTGGCGCTGCCGGTGTGCCGCATCATCGTGAACCAGTCGCATTGCTTTGCGACCGGCGGAAGTTTCGACAACGGGCTTCCCTTCTCGCTGTCGATGGGCTGCGGGACCTGGGGCCGCAACAGCATTTCCGACAACCTCAACTACCGGCATTTTCTGAACATCACGCGCATCGTGCGACCGCTCGATGTTCCCCGCAGGGAGCCCAGCGAGGACGAGCTCTTCGGAGCTTACCGCCGCAGGCACGGCGCCTACTGAGCTTTGGGGAAATGACTGACAGTCAGCAAAGCTCAGCCCTCACCCCCATCCCCTCTCCCGCTGCTGCGGGCGAGGGGAGCGTCGCGACGGAAATGGTCGTTGACCATTTCCGTAAGACTCAATAGACCCTGATCGCGATGCAGACGCTGCGCGACGCGATCGATCATCACGCCGAATCGAATCCCGACGCGCCTTTTCTTTTCACACCCGAGCCCGGAAGGGTGCTCTCCTATCGCGAGTTGCGCGATGCAGCGCGCTCGCTTGCCGCGATGCTGCGGAGCGAGGGCATCGCGCCGGGCGAAGTCGTATCGTTCATGCTGCCCAACGGCGTGTCCGCGGCGACGCTTTTTCTGGGCGCGATGTACGCCGGCTACGTCGTGTCGCCGCTCAATCTCATCGCTCAGGATGCGCACCTCGAATATGAGCTCGCTCATTCGGATACTCGACGGGTCTTCTGTGCGCCTGAGTTCGCCGCCCGCATCGAGCGCATGCTGGCCAACAGCAGTCGCCGCGTTCGCGTGCAAGCCACCGATCCCGACGAGCTGCCCCTGGATTCGCCGGCGGAGCTGGAATCGGCCCCGCTGTCCGCCTCCAGTCCGGCGCTTTTGATGTACACCTCGGGGACGACGGGACTTCCCAAGGGCGTGCTCCTGTCGCATCGCAACCTCATGCACGCAGGCGATGCCGTCGTGGCCGGGCTTCGCCTGACCGCGGCAGACCGCGTGCTTTCGTCGCTGCCGCTCTATCACGTCAACGGTCAGTGCGTCGCGACCGTGAGCCCCATCATCGCCGGCGGAAGCATCGTCTTGCCGCATCGCTTCAGCGTCAGCCAATGGTGGCCTCTCGTCGACCGCTACCGACCGACCTGGCTCAACATGGTCCCGACCATCGTTTCCTATTTGCTCAACGGCGGCGATCTGTCGGCAACACAGGCGCAAGCCTGCCGCGGCGTTCGTTTCGGCCGCTCGGCGTCGGCGCCACTGCCTCCGGACCAGCATCGGGCATTCGAGACGCGGTTCGGGATTTCGGTCATCGAGGCCATGGGACTCACGGAGTGCGCTTCGGTGGCGTTTTCCAACCCCCTCGATCCGGCGCAGCGCAAATACGGCTCGCCGGGGCTTCCTCTGGGTGTCGAGGCGCGCGTCGTCGCGCCCGACGGCCGCGTGCTCGACGACGGCGAGCGCGGAGAGATTCAATTGCGCGGCGCCAACGTGATGATCGGATATTACAAAGCGCCGGATCTCACGCGCCAAACGCTGGCCGCCGGTGGCTGGCTTGCGACCGGCGATCTGGGGTTTCGCGACCGCGACGGGTTCTACTTCATCACCGGACGGCTCAAGGAGCTCATCATCAAGGGCGGTGAAAATATCGCGCCTCGCGAAATCGACGAAGCGCTGCTCAAGCATCCCGCCGTGCTGGAGGCCGCGGCGGTGGGCATCCCCGACGCCGCCTATGGCCAGGACATTCTCGCCTGCGTGGTGTTGAAGCAGGACGTGGCGTGCAGCGAGAAGGATCTGCGCGAGCATTGCCTGCGCGAGCTCGGGCGGTTCAAGACGCCGAAAGTGTTTCGCATCGTCGGCGAGCTGCCCAAGGGAGCATCGGGGAAAGTGCAGCGGCTGAAGCTCCTGGAATCGTCGTCCGGCGCGCGTTGACGCCGACCTTGAAGCTGCTGCGTTGATGGGAAGCGAGTGGTGGGTGCCTGCGCCGTGGCCCTGGCTTGGCTACGGCGCGGTAGTCGCGCTCTTTGCCGGTGTCGTTCGCGGATTCGCCGGCTTCGGTTTGTCCGCGTTCATCGTTGCCGGCATGTCGCTGTGGCTGTCGCCTCAGCACATCGTTCCTTCGGCGATGATGCTGGAGATTCTGGCAAGCATCTCACTGCTGCGCTCGGTATGGCCGCACATCGCGTGGCATTGGATACGGCCGCTGCTCGCGGGCTACGCGGTGTCGGTGCCCGCCGGGGTATGGTGCCTCTCGGTGCTGCCGGAGGTGCCGCTTCGGACGGCAGTGTCGAGCGTCATTCTTGCCGCGGCGATCATGCTGCTATCCGGTTTTCATCCGCGCTGGCGCGACAGCATTACCCTGCGGCTCGGTACCGGACTCGTCGCGGGTTTTCTGTCGGGGCTGTCTTCGATCGGGGGAATGATTGCCGCAACGATGCTTTTCACGACGCCGCTCCCCGCGGCGCAGCTCCGGGCGACGTTGATCGCGCTGTTTTTCATGAACTCGTCGTACACGCTGCTCTGGGCACACCACCGAGGGCTCGTCGGCGCGGACACCCTCGCCTGGACGGCGTGGCTGGTCCTGCCGATGCTCATCGGCATTGCCATCGGACGGCACGGCTTTGCGCGCATCGGCGAAGTGCAGTTCCGCCGTGCGGTCCTGCTCGTGCTAGCGTCGGTCGCCGGCCTCGGCGTGGCGCGTGCGCTGTGGGTGTGGGTATCGGGCTGACGCTTGTCGGAAAAGGGGTGGCTTGCGCGACTCGATTGCTACGCGTCGGCATCGCCTATATCATCGGTTGGCCATCGGCCCGAACCAAAAACGTGGCACGATGCGCTCATGACCCGCGATATCGCGTTCGACGACCGTTCCCGGCAGCAAGTACATTTCAGCACGTGCTACATGTGCGCGTGTCGCTGCGGCATCAAGGTCACCGTCGAGAACAACAAAGTCCGCTTCATCCAGGGCAATCTCAACCACCCGGTGAACAAGGGCGTGCTATGCGCCAAGGGGTCCGCCGGGATCATGAAACAGTATTCGCCGGCGAAGCTCAAGAAGCCGCTGAAGCGCAAGCCTGGAAGCGAGCGCGGCACGGGAGACTTCGTCGAGATCGAATGGGACGAGGCGCTCGACGTTCTCACCGAGCGACTACGGAATATCCGCTCGACGAACCCCGCGCAGCTTGCGTTCTTCACCGGCCGCGACCAGATGCAGGCGCTTTCGGGCCTGTGGGCGCAGCAATTCGGTACGCCGAACTGGGCAGCGCATGGCGGCTTCTGCTCGGTGAACATGGCGGTCGCGGGGTTGTATACGATCGGTTATTCGTTCTGGGAGTTTGGCGCGCCCGATTGGGATCACGCCAAGTATTTCGTCCTTTGGGGCGTGGCCGAAGACCACTCCTCGAATCCGATCAAGATCGGGCTCGAATCGCTCAAGCGTCGCGGCGCGAAGTTCGTTTCGGTCAATCCCGTTCGCACCGGATACTCGGCGATCGCCGACGAATGGCTTCCGATCCGGCCCGGCACGGACGGCCTGCTGGCGCTCTCCATCGCGCACGTCCTGCTCAAGGGCGGCCTGGTCGACTGGGAATTCCTGATCCGCTACACCAACGCACCCTGGCTGGTGGTGCAGACGCCGGGTCATCTCGGCGACGGTCTGTTCGCGCGCGGCGCCGACGATAATCCCCTGGTCTGGGACCAGCAGGCGCAGCGCCTCGTCAACGGGCTGGAGCCCGAGATCGCGCCGGCCCTGTTCGCGACGGTCAAGCTCGACGACGGCCGCATCGCCAAGACGGTGTTCTCGCTCGCCGCAGAGCGCTACCTGGACGACCGCTATGCGCCGCAAACCGTGGCGCCGGAATGCGGCGTGCCCGCGGAGACGATCGTGCGCATCGCGCGCGAGATGGCGCATGTCGCGTTCAACGAGGCCGTGGAGCTCCCGATCCGCTGGACCGACATGTACGGACGCACGCACGACAAGGTGGTCGGGCGGCCGGTGGCGATGCACGCGATGCGCGGGATTTCCGCCCACTCCAACGGATTTCATACCTGCCGCGCGCTGCATTTGATCCAGATGCTGCTGGGTGCGCTCGACGGACCGGGCAATTTCCGCGCTAAAGCGCCGTATCCGCGCCGCATTCCGCTGCGCTCGCTTCCGGAAAACGATCCTGCAGTGATCTTCGCGCCAAACACGGCGCTCAAACGCATGCCGAACGGCAACCCCACGCGCCCCGAGGATCTGGTGATCGACAAGGACGGCAGGCCGCTGCGCATCGACAAGGCGTACTCGTGGGAGACGCCGCTTTCGTCGCACGGCCTGATGCACATGGTGATCACCAACGCCGCGAACCAGGACCCGTACCCCATCGACACGCTGCTCCTGTTCATGGCCAACATGGCGTGGAACTCGTCGATGAACACGTCCGAAGTGCGGGAGATGCTGGTGCGCAGGAACGACGCCGGCGAGTACAGGATTCCATTTCTTGTGGTGGTCGATGCGTTTCATTCCGAGACCGTCAACTTTGCGGACCTGGTGCTGCCCGACACGACGTATCTGGAGCGCTACGACACGATCTCGCTGCTCGATCGTCCGATTTCCGAGCCCGATGCCGCCGCCGACGCCATACGCCACCCGGTGCTGCAACCCGATCGCGACGTGCGCGCGTGGCAGGATGTGCTGGTCGAGCTCGCGTCGCGTCTTCAGCTGCCCGCGTTCACACGTCCCGACGGCTCCCGCAAGTTCAAGGACTACAAGGATTTCATCGTCAATTACGAGAAGCTTCCGGGCATCGGCTTTCTGGCGGGCTGGCGTGGCAAGAACGGCGAATCACACCTGCGCGGCGAGCCCAACCCGAGGCAATGGGAGAAATACATCGAGAACCAGTCGTTCTTTGCCTACCCATGGCCCGAGAACATGCGCTATTACCGCTACGCGAACAAGAATTATCTCGAGTTCGCCGAGAAGAGCGCGCTGTTCGGCACGCCGCCGGTCCAAGTCATCCTGCAGATGTATTCGGAGCCTCTGCAGAAGTTTCGCCTGGCGGGACAGGGGCTGTACGACGGCCCGCAGCCGTCCTCGCCGGTCGATTGCGAGCGGCTGGCCAGATACTTCGATCCGCTTCCGTTCTGGTACGAGCCGCTGGAGAGCGCGCGCATGCCGCACGGCGAGTACCCGTTTCACGCGATCACCCAGCGGCCGATGATGATGTATCACTCGTGGGATTCGCAGAACGCGTGGCTGAGGCAGATACTGGCAGAGAATTTCCTGTATATGAACCGGCGCGCTGCGCAGCGTCTCGGGCTCGCCGATCTCGACTGGGTCTGGATGGAATCGCACCACGGCCGCATCCGATGCCAGCTCAAGACGATGGAAGGCTGTCAGGAGAACACCGTCTGGACCTGGAATGCAGTCGGCAAGCAGCCCGGAACCTGGGGCCTCGCCGAGAACGCATCGGAAGCGACCACGGGATTTTTGCTCAATCACCTCATATCGGAATTGCTGCCCAAAGCCGCGACGGACGGGCGGCGGCTGACCAATTCCGATCCGGTCACGGGCCAGGCCGCATGGTTCGACCTGCGCGTGAGCATTCGCAAATGCGCTCCCGGCGAGACCGGTGGGTGGCCGCGCGTCGCCCCTTCGAAACGGTTGCCCGGCGACGACGGCGCCCGGCCCGCGGTGCTGCACTGGACAAGCAGAACCCCAACGTGAAGGACGCATCGCCGTGAAGCTCGGACTCGTCATCGACCTCGACACCTGCGTGGGCTGCCATGCCTGCGCGACGGCGTGCAAGGAATGGAACGCGTCTTCGCCGGTGAGCGGTCCGCTTTCCGATTACGAGCCCTACGGCGCCGAGCCTTCCGGCGTGTGGTTCAACCGCGTGCGTCACTACGAGGTCGGCGAATACCCCGCGAGCAAGACCATCAATTTCCCCATGTCGTGCATGCATTGCGCCGACGCGGACTGCGTAACCGTCTGCCCGACCGGCGCATCGTACAAGCGCGCCGACGGCATCGTGCTCGTCGATCAGGACAAGTGCATGGGCTGCAACCTGTGCGCCTGGGCCTGCCCCTACGGCGCGCGGATCAACGACCTGCGATTGCCTGCCGAGGAACGGCAGCCGGCGTGCGTGCTGGCGTGTCCGACGCATGCGCGTTTTTTTGGCGACTTCGACGACCCCGCCTCGGAAGTGTCGCGCCTGACTGCCGAGCGCGGCGGCTACGGCCTCATGCCCGAGCTGGGCTATGCGCCGGTGAATCGTTATTTGCCGCCGCGAACCCTCGGGACGCGTATCGAGGCCGACGACGCGAAGGCGCTGCTCGAGCGTGGACTGGCAAGCCTGGCGAGCCCGGTGATACGCCGATAGCAGCGGGGCAGACGCGTTGTCGTGAAGCCGTCGCTGAGCATCATTTTTTTTACCGTGAGCTCGGGCGCGGGATTGGGATTGCTCGCCTTGGTATCTCTCGCCGACTTGTGTCCAGTCGATTTGTTGCCCAAGTCGGCGCTCGCAGCCGGTGTTGTCCTGGGATTGTCGCTCGTCGTCGCGGGGCTCGCCGTATCGGTG
>VBCZ01000277.1:4467-5887 GCA_005889025.1 Betaproteobacteria bacterium | reverse complement strand
TCGACCCGCTAGAATGAGCGCGGTCGACAATGATGGCGGCGAAGCGAGGACACGATGAAAAAGCTTGTTCTGTTGCGTCATGGCGAAAGCATGTGGAACCGGGAAAACCGCTTCACCGGATGGACCGATGTCGATCTCTCCGAGCAGGGAGTCGCCGAGGCGAGAAAAGCCGGCAACACGATGCGCGGCGCGGGGTTCGAATTCGATCTCGCCTATACCTCCGTGCTCAAGCGAGCCATCCGCACCTTGTGGATCGCGCTGGATGTAATGGACCGAATGTGGATACCGGTGCACCCGCACTGGAGTCTCAACGAGCGTCACTACGGCGCGCTCCAAGGCTTGAACAAGGCCGAAACCGCCGCGCGTTTCGGAGACGAGCAGGTTCTGCTGTGGCGCCGCAGCTACGACGTCCCGCCTCCACCGCTCGACCCGTCCGACCCGAGAAATCCCGGCCGTGACCCGCGCTACCGGATGCTCGCGCCGGGCGAGGTGCCACTGACCGAGTGCCTGAAGGACACCGTTGCGCGCTTTCTGCCGTACTGGAACGAGACCATCGCACCCGCAGTCGCCTCCGGCCGCCACGTGATCATCGCGGCACATGGCAATTCGCTACGCGCGTTGGTGAAGCATCTCGACCACATCGACGACGACGCGATTGTTGCGCTCAACATCCCGACCGGCATTCCGCTCGTGTACGAGCTGGATGACGACATGAAGCCGATACGCAGCTATTATCTCGGCGATCCAGCGGAGGTCGCCCGCGCGGCCGAGGCGGTTGCGAATCAGGCCAAGCGCAAGACATGATCGGCGTTTGTCCTACCTGACAGAAACCGCTCGCCTACAACAAAATAAGCATCGGGCCGATTCCCGACCGTCCGCCGCAACGGCATACTGCGCCCCAGGTAGGGCACATCAGGAGACATAACGCTGACTCTCGACACTCAGGTTGATTCTCCGATCTGATCCCTACCCCTAATTCAGGATCGAGGCGGGCCGGTTGAACGGCCCGCCTTGTTTTTGGGCGGTCGATTTACTACGCTATCCGCCTCATCAACATGTGAGTGAAACGCTTGCGCCTTGGTCGGAACGTGTCTCGCGGCGGGCTCGCGTTATTGCTGCTCGCGACAGCAATGGCGCATGCCGAGCTTTGGGGATACGTCGACGACAAGGGCGTTGCCCGTTTCGCGACCCAACAGCTCGACGATCGCTACATTCTTTTTTTCCGCGGTCGCACCAGTCTCGATGCGCCCGTCGAAGATCCTGCCGAGCGCGACGCGCTTGAGCGGTTCAAGCGCTCGCCCATGTATCGGCGCATCGTCAACCATCCCAACGTTGTGCGCTTCCAGTCGTTGATCGAGCAAAACGCCAAGCTGCAAAGCGTGGATCCGGCGCTGGTCAAGGCGGTCGTGGCAGTGGAGTC
>VBCZ01000277.1:0-4426 GCA_005889025.1 Betaproteobacteria bacterium | reverse complement strand
ACCGCTGCGCGTTATGGGGTCGTAGGCGATGGGAAGCGCTCGGCCGAGCAAAAAATCCTGGAACCTGTCACCAACATCCGTGTCGGCACGCGCTACCTTCACGATTTGCTCGCCCTGTTCGACAACAACCTTGCGCTGACGCTGGCGGCCTACAACGCAGGAGAACAGGCGGTTCTTCGTTATCGTAATCAGGTGCCGCCGTTCCCGGAAACGCAGGAGTACGTGAAGCTTGTGCAGCAGTTCTATGCACTCTATCGGCCACCGCCTCCGCCGCTCGCGCCGGCGCGCATCACGCTTCCAAAACGGCGGAGCCTGCTGGATTAGGGCGTATTCCCCCGCGGGACGCGAGAATCAGGTCGGCAAGACCGGCGGAAAAAAAAGCCCCGGCAAATGCTGTCGGGGCTTTGTCTGGCGTACCCGATTCTTTAATCGGAACTACGCGCTGCTGGATTACCTAAGCTGCCTTGCGACCCTTGGGTGTCGGGGCCTTGGCGGCGTTGGCCGCCGCGGCGCGCACCGAGGCGTCGGCAAAGCTCACTACTTGCTTGGTCGCCTTGGAGAACTGGTCGAACGCCGCGGTCGTCGCCGCCACCGTCGACTTCAACGCCGTCACCGCCATGTCCGAGCCGGCCGGCGCATTCTTCGCCGCCTTCTCCACCCACGCCGCCACACCCTTGGTGTAGGCCGCCCATGCTTCTTCGGCCAGCGCCGAAAAGTCGGCTTGCGCTTCCGACGCGATCTGGTACACCCCGCGCGAGTAGCCCAGCGCATTCTGCACCCCGGCTTCGGTCAGCTTGGCGCGCACCGTCACAAACTCCTGCACGTCCTTGATCCCCGCTACCGCGTTGGCGCTATACACCCCTTGCTCCAGCGCCACCTTCGCCGCCTGCAGATTGAGCTTGGTCAGCCGCTCCGCCTTCTCCAGCGACAGCGTCGCCAGCTTCACCGCATTGTCATAACCCGCCTTGTTGATTTCCGCCAGTTGTTCCGTTGCGTTGTACATAGTCGTTCCTTCTCCGTTGAGGTTCATTACCAGATTTCAGGACCCTAAACGGGTCCGGACTTCGCTCTCGGCTACCGCAAAGAAATCATGTCCTCTTTGCTGCATTGCACAATCCATATTTTGGAGGTAGCTTCAGCGGAAGTCAAGCCCTTTTTGTTGCATTGCACCAATAGACCTTGGCGCCGCTTTCACGGGCTTTCAAACACCCAAAAAATCAGGAGGTTATAATGGTACTCGCCGCAGATGGAGCACGCCTCGCATGAGCAAGCCCAAGCGCCTGATCAAGAAGTATCCCAACCGCCGCCTTTACGACACCGCCAACAGCGGCTACATCACGCTGGCAGACGTCAAGCAAATGGTCCTGGATTTTGTCGATTTCCAGGTCATCGACGCAAAGTCGGGGGAGGACCTGACGCGCAGCATCCTTCTGCAAATCATTCTCGAGGAAGAATCCGTGGGTATGCCCATGTTCTCCAGCGAAATGCTGTCGCAGATGATCCGTTTTTACGGCAATGCGCTTCAAGGGATCATGGGCAATTACATGGAGCAGAACGTCAAGGCATTCCTGGTCATTCAGAACAAGCTGCAGGACCAGGCCAAGCAGATCTACGGCGACAAGATGATGCTCACGCCCGACCTCTGGAAGCAATTTCTGCAGATGCAGGCGCCCGCCATGCAAGGCATGCTCGGCAGCTATCTGGAGCAGAGCGCGAAGCTGTTCATGGACATGCAGCAGCGCATGCAGGACCAGACCCGCGGTCTGTTTACGTCCTTTCCATTCCCCGGCTTCGGGTCGCAGCCCTCGACGCCGGAGGACGAGAAGAAACGCTGACGCAAACCGCACTGCAATAGACGCGCTGCAGCGCGCAAATTTTCCGCACCGCAAAGGCCCTTTGGTGACTTCCGCTTTCTCCCGCGTCCCGGCAAAGAGCCGCGCCGCGCCCAGTGTCGGGTTCGTCTCGCTCGGCTGCCCGAAGGCGCTCGTCGACTCGGAACAGATCCTCACCCGGCTGCGTTCCGAAGGCTACGCCATCGCGGCCGATTACCAGGCTGCGGACCTCGTCGTGGTGAATACCTGCGGATTCATCGACAACGCCGTCGAGGAATCGCTTTCCGCGATCGGCGAAGCGCTCGCCGAAAATGGCAAGGTGATCGTTACCGGTTGCCTGGGTGCCAAGGACGGAGGATCGTTCGTCCGCAGCGCGCATCCGAAAGTGCTCGCAGTCACCGGCCCGCATGCGACGCCCGAGGTGATGGCGGCGGTGCATACCCATCTCCCGAAGCCTCACGATCCGTTTGTCGACCTCGTCCCGCCCCAGGGGATCAAGCTCACGCCGCGGCACTACGCGTACCTCAAGATCAGCGAGGGCTGCAATCATCGCTGCACGTTCTGCATCATCCCCGCCATGCGCGGCGACCTCGTGAGCCGGCCGATTGGAAGCGTGCTGCTCGAAGCCGAGCAATTATTCAAGGCGGGCGTGCGCGAGCTCCTGGTCGTCTCGCAGGACACGAGCGCATACGGCGTCGACGTGCGCTATCGCTCAGGTTTCTGGCGGGGGCGGCCGCTCAAGACGCGGATGACCGAGCTTGTGCGCGCGCTGGGTGCGCTTGCCGAGGAATACCAAGCCTGGGTCCGGCTGCATTACGTGTACCCCTACCCTCACGTCGATGAAATCGTCGAGCTCATGTCCAGGGACGGCGCGCCGGGCGTGCTTTCGTATCTCGACGTTCCGTTCCAGCACGCGAGCCCGCGCATCCTCAAGCTCATGAAGCGGCCGGCAAACGTGGAGCGCAATCTCGATCGAATCCGGTCATGGCGCGCGATAAGTCCCGACCTGACCATCCGCTCCACTTTTATCGTAGGGTTCCCGGGCGAGACCGAAACCGAGTTTCAGGAGCTCCTCGCATTCATCGAGGAGTCGGAGCTCGATCGGGTCGGTTGCTTCGCATATTCTCCGGTCGACACCCGTCCGCGAAGACCGCCGCGCGCGCTTCATGGCGGCACAGGAAAAGATCAGCCGCCGGCGTCTTGCGCGAAGAGTCGGCAGAGCGCTCACGGTATTGATCGATCAAGTCGACGGATCGCGCGCGAGCGCCCGCAGTGCGGCCGACGCTCCGGAGATCGACGGGCTGGTCATGGTCGAGAACGGGAAAAATCTGAAAGTCGGGCAATTCGCCTCGGTGCGCATCGTCGCCTCGAGCCAGCACGACCTCACCGGGCGACTCGAGAACCAGGTCCCGTCCGCTTCTATGGTTCCGGAGAAAATCGGATGAACACGCTCGAGATCCGGATCCTTTGGATGCGACCGGCGTAAATCAACGGGTCCAGTCTCGTCAGTCATTGCGCAATTGTCCTTGACGCTCTAAAGACGCGCAAAGACGGCGCAAAGGTCAGCCGTTTACTTCGCGGGCAATCGCTGCAGTGCGGTCGAGAGCTGTTCGAGCACGTTTCCCAGCGCCGTGCTGAGCCCCCGAACGAGCGCGTCCGCCGATCGCGACGCAACCGGCACACGCGATCCCAGCTCGCCCGTCCATACGAAGGCGCCGGTTCCCGCGGCCGTTTCGGTGAGAAAGACCTTCATCTTTATCGCCGCCGCGGGGCGCGCAGCGTCGCGCAAGTCGGCATAGAACTCGGCGACGAACACCTCCAGCGCGAGATCCGAATCGAGCGAGCTCGCGGGCGGCAAAACCGCGCGATACAAGCCGGCGGCCGAAAGCCATGCCGCCATTGCCTCACCGATCATGGCGGCCGGCGCGATCAGGAATTCCTCGTAGAAATCCGCCTCGAACTTGAGATCGCTCTCGCGATAGACAAGCGATCTTCCGCGGAAAGGCGCGGCAACGGTGACCGCATCGACGCGAAGCGTCGCCGGCCGGGGTGTCGCGGCCTTGGCGCTCGGCGCCGGCGGCTCGAGGATGTACGTCGACTTCAGCGGTGCCGGGCGCGATAGCGAGCATCCCGCGACAAGCAGCGCGGGCGCGACGGAGAAGCGATCATGGCTGCGAGCCTTTCACCGGCGCCGGGGGCGCGCCCAGTATCAATTGCGACGGATATTGCTTGGCGTTCTCGGTCAGGTCGCGCAAGTTGTCGGTGATCTGGCGCAGGTTGTCCAGCGTCCGCTTCAAGTCCGGCTCGCCGCCGCCCGTAAGACGATCGAGTCGCGCCAAGGTGTTTTGTAGATGCGCGAGCGACCGGCCGCGATTCGGGTCGTCGAGCACTTTCTTGATCTGCACCATCGCCGCGTCGGTATCGGCCGGCAGGCGCTTCATCGCGGGATCATCGAGTATCGCCGACAGCCGCTGGTTGGTCGTTCGCAGCTCGGCCAGCAGCGCCATACCGTCCTTGCCGATCTTGTCCATCGGCAGCTGATCCAGCTTGCTGTCGAGCTTGTCGAGCACCTTCGCGGTCTTCTGCGATATCTG